>JBEQBN010000103.1:0-5214 GCA_041639775.1 Halapricum sp. | reverse complement strand
CGCAAACAGCATCACGCTCACGCCTGGGACGCTCACGATGGATTACGATCGCGACCGCAATACGCTGTACGTCCACGGGATCACGGGGGCAAACAGAGAGGCCGTCGTCGAACCCATCCGGCGCTGGGAGGACTACGCGCTGCGGATCTTCGACGAGGAGCGCTCCCCGGGCGATCCGGTCCCGGATCCGGACACGCTCGGAGGTGAGACCGATGGCGAGTGAACTGCCGGCCCTGCTGGAGACGATGGTGTTCGCCGCGCTCGTGCTCGCCAGCAGCGTCACGCTGCTCGCTGGGTATCGAGTCATCGTCGGGCCGACCACACCGGATCGCGTCGTCGCGCTGGACACGATCGGGACGAACGTCGTCGCGATCGCTATCCTCTATGCCCTTCAGACCGGTGAAGGGCTGTTCGTGACGGTGAGTCTCGTCCTCGCGATAATCGGGTTCGTGAGCACGATTGCCGCCGCACGGTACATCACGGAAGGTGACATCATCGAATGACAATGCACGTACTTCGCGTCGCTGTCCTGGCCGCGTTGCTCGCTATCGGGTCGTTTTTCCTCATCATCGGGACCGTCGGCTTACTCCGATTGCCCGACATCTACAACCGTATGCACGCGACGAGCAAGGCGACGACCCTCGGTGCGGCGTCGCTGTTTCTCGCCGGTGCGGTCTACTTCGGCCCGGAAGGACCCGGGCTGGTGTCGCTGGTCGGGATCGTCTTCCTGTTTCTGACGGCTCCGACCGGCGCACACGTTATCTCCCGGGCCGCCCAGAAGATGGGCGTTCCATTCCACGGGAACGCGGACTGGCCCGACGACGTGAACGACGAGTCATAGCGACCTCGTTTTGCGGTTCGCCTGACGCCCGTTTCAGAGCGCTCTACGATACGATTAGCCTATTCGGAGCGTACGGCATCGTCGGCCAGTCGCCCAGCAACGGCCGCTCCGACCGCCCGTTTATCCCCATTGACCGTCTCGACATCGTCGTCGACCAACAGCACGCGGGTTTCATCGTCCCCCATCACGCTGGCGTCGTTGGCGACGACGAACTCGAGATCGACCCGTTTACGGAGTTCGCGCGCCCGCTCGACCAGCGTCTCGTCGTCACCGCCCGTCTCGGCCTTGAATCCGACCATCGAAAGCTCCGGGTGTGCGTCCCGAACGGTATCGAGGAGTTTCGGCGTCGGTTCGAGGTCGAGCGTCAGCGATTCCTGTCCCGATCGGAGCTTCTCGTCGGCAGCTTCGACGGTGTAGTCGGCGATCGCGGCCGCCGAGACGAGTGCGTCGGCGTCCTCGACGCTGTCCTCGACAGCCGCGAGCATCTCCGCAGTGCTTTCGACGGACTCGACGGTCGCGTATGGCACCTCCGGCCCGTCGTGGACGAGCGTCACGTCGGCGCCCCGGACGTAGCAGGCTCGTGCGACTGCTCGACCAGTCGCCCCGCTTGCGCGGTTCGTGAGGATCCGGATCGGGTCGATCGACTCCGTGGTTGCACCCGCTGTGACGACGACGTGGTCTCCTTCAAGTGGTCTATCGCCGACGGCGCGGGCGACGCCGGTCGCGATCGCATCGTCGCTGGCGATCTTGGCCTTGCCCTCCTCGATCCGTGGCTCGACGAAGTGGACGCCCCACGATTCGAGTTGCTCGATAGCCTCCAGCACGCCCGGGTGGTCGTACATCGGCTTGTGCATCGCCGGGACGACGACGACCGGGAGCCCGGAGCCAAGCGCGGTCGTCGCAGACGTCGTCACCGGCGTGTCATCGACGGCGCTGGCCATCTTGCCGACGGTATTGGCCGTCGCCGGCGAAATCAGGTAGACGTCCGCCCAACCCTCGACTCCGCAGAGTTCGACGTGCTCGACGCTGCCGGTGATTTCGGTCACGACCTCTCTCTCGGTCGCGAACTCGATCGACCACGGGTGGATAATGTTCGTCGCTTCGGGAGACATCACGGCGCGGACGTTCGCGCCGCGCCGTCTGAGTTCGTGGATGAACTCGACGGCCCTGACGGCCGCGATCGACCCTGTAAGTCCGAGTGCGACGTTGACGCCCTCCAGCATACGTCTGCCTTCGCTGGCCGGGGGTTTGAAACCATCTCTATCGATCGGTGGTCAGCCTCACGCTAGCGGCTGACGGTTCGGACTGAGGGGGGTCGCGTTTCCATCTCAAGGCCACTGGCGTTTCGCAGAGTGCTCCCGGCTGACGAAACTATTACAGGAAGAGATATACAATGTATATGCGTGACCACGACAATCCGCGTTTCCGATGAGATCAAAGACCGGCTCGAGCGGCTGAAACGAGACGACGAGACGTATAACGAGTTGCTTGACCGTCTGAGCCGAGCCGAAAAAGACGTTGACGCTATCGCCGGAAGTTTCGACAGGCCGGAAGATGACGGTCTAGCGGAATCTGTCAGCCAGGCATACGAGACGTTAAGCCAGTCTCTCGACGACCGGACGGAGCGACCTAGGCGATGATCGTACTCGATAACGATACCGCGGTCAAAATCCTTCGCGAAGGCGATGCAGCGGTGACATCTCAGCTGCGTCAGTACAGCTCTGAGACCTGGGCGATCCCGTCGTTGGTGGCCTTCGAGTTCTTCCAACACTACGACGAACTGGCTATCGTCGCGCAGACTCAGCAACGGCTGCACGACGTTTTCGACGAAATTCTCCCTCTCACCGACGATGTCGCCGTCGAAGCGTGGCGAATCAACGATCGGCTTCTCTCGCAGGGTATCGGACTCGACAAGCTTGACTTGCTACATCTCGCTACCGCCTCAGAGGCCGGTGGGACGTTCGTCACCCACAATTCCAGCGACTTCGACAAAACACCAGTCCATCAGCTTACCGGTATCGACGTTATCGTCGCTTAGCTCTACGCCAGATCGAAATGCTCGGCTGCGGTCTCCATATCCTTGTCACCGCGACCGCTCAGATTGACGATAATCGTCTCGTGGCTGGTTTCCTCGAGCACCTGCTTGGCCATCGCGAGCCCGTGGCTGGTCTCCAGTGCCGGGATGATACCCTCAGTCTCGCTGAGCGTTCGGAACGCCTCTAGTGCTTCGTCGTCTGAGATCGCACGGTACTGTGCGCGACCGGTCTCGCGGAACATCGCGTGCTCGGGACCGACGCCGGGGTAGTCGAGCCCAGCCGAGACGGAGTGCACGTCGACGTCGTCGTCGATCACGCGTGTTTTCATACCGTGGATCACGTCGTCGGTCCCGTCATCAAGCGGGGCGGCGTGTCGGTCCGACCCCGACCCCTCACCGCCGCCTTCCCCGCCGTAGAAGGCAACGTCGTCGTCGCGGAACGCGTGAAAGAGCCCGATTGCGTTCGAGCCGCCGCCGACACAGGCGACTGCGGCGTCTGGCAGTTCGCCCACCTGTTCGAGGATCTGTTCGCGTGCTTCCGTGCCGATGACCGATTGAAACTCCCGAACCATCCGCGGGAACGGGTCCGGCCCGACGACGCTCCCGACTAGGTAGTGGGTGTCCTCGATGTTCCGTGCCAGGTCCTCGAGCGCCACATCGACTGCGTCGGCGAGTCCCTCTCCACCCTGGGTGACTTCCGTGACGTCTGCGCCCATCAGTCGCATTCGGAAGACGTTCATCCGCTGGCGCTGGACGTCTTTTCGGCCCATATAGATCTCGGTGTCCATATCGAACAGCGCGCCAGCCATTGCTGTCGCCGTGCCGTGTTGGCCGGCGCCCGTCTCGGCGATCAGCCGTTCTTTGCCGGCCTTTTTCGCTAGTAGTCCCTGTCCGACCGCGTTGTTGATCTTGTGCGCCCCACCGTGCAGCAGATCCTCGCGTTTCAGATAGATTTCGCCGCCCCACTGCTCGGAGAGGTTCTCGGCGTGATACAGCGGCGTCGGCCGGCCGGCGTACTGCCGGAGTATTGAGCGAAATTCGTCTTGGAATGTCTCAGTCTGTACGATCTCGTCGAACGCGTTTGCGAGTCGTTCGAGCGGTTCCTCAAGCATATCTGGGACGTGCCTGCCCCCGTAACCCTCAAAATCGCCGGTGTCTTCTGACATCGCCTGGAATATCGAGACTAGTGCCTATAACTGTGGTCCTTGCCGTGAGCCCGACTCCTTTTGACGTACGCGCCCACAATTGTCTGTGTGGACACGATCGAAGTCAGCACCGTCATCTACCGTCCGAAAGCCGACGTGTACGAGTTTCTCGTTGATTTTCCACGATACGCGGAGCTCTCAGAGTACTTGCGGACAGTCTATCAGCACGGAGATGGATCTACGGGAACGAACTACCGTCTCGAATTTGCCTGGTGGAAACTTACTTACACCGCACACTCGACGGTGACCGATCTCAGCCCGCCAGAGCGGATCGACTGGCAACTTACAAAAGACGTGGAGGCTCGTGGATCCTGGGTGCTCGAGTCTGAATCACCCACCGACGAACACGACGCCGCAACGCGAGTCCGGTTTGTCGTTCACTACGATCCCCAGTCAGTTAGTGCGGGGGCGATCGACCTTCCACGATTTGTCTCAGTCAGTTGGATCATCGAGCGGGTCAAGCCACTCATCCGAAACGAAGCCGAACGGATCGTCAAGCGGCTGGTTACAGAGATCGAAGGCAACTCCCGACCGGTCGACCTCGAAATACACACAGACCGAAGCGAGACAAATCAGACAGCAGAATCATCGTAATCGCCGCCGTACTTCAGGAAAAAGTACGCGAGCCCGAGTGTCGAGACCATCGCCACGCCGGAAGCGACGCCGATCGTCTTCGCGCTACCGGGGAGGGCTGGGCCACTCTCGCCGCCGACTTCGACGGTCGGAATATCGTCGCCAACGGCAACGGCGCCGAGCATCCCGAGGTTCTGATGTGGATCACAATAGTAGGTGACAATACCGGACGCTTCGAACGTGTGCTCGTAGGTGTATCCCTCTTCTTCAACAGCATCGCCCGAAGAGAAGTCAGTGTTTTCGCCGACGACGTTGTGGGTGCCGCCATTGCCAGTCCACTCCCAGGTAATCGTGGTGCCGGGATCGACCCAGACGGCAGCCGGGTTGAACGCGTAGCCGTCACTGCCGGCCCCGACTTCGATCGTGACCGCGTCCTGGCCACGCAGGTCAGTCGTCGAGCCGTCGAACCCGTTCGCACCGCTCAGATACCCCCCATAGTCCGGCTGGACGGACGATTGGGCGGCTGTCGATCCGCTCGCTGTAAGGATACCAGCTCCGCT
>JBEQBN010000102.1:0-5247 GCA_041639775.1 Halapricum sp. | reverse complement strand
GCCCGTCGACAGTTGCCTGCAGTTGATTGACCTGCTCTTCGAGCTCTTCGACGCGATTGCCGCACATATCTCTACCACACGTCCCCGTCCGGATAAACTTACGTCAGACATTCACATAGCAGCTGATACGTCCTCCCATCCCGGACACGAACGCTTTTCCGGGCCCCGTTCGCTCCAACGAATATGAAACGCGGAGGGTCCGACGAACAGAAGCGCGCTGCGGGCGAGTCGGCGACCGACGCCGTCACCGACGGGATGGTCGTCGGTCTTGGAACCGGAAGCACGACTGCCTACGCGATCCGCAAACTCGGTAGACTGATCGATGACGGCCTGGACATCGAAGGAATCCCGACCTCCTACCAGTCACGGCAGCTGGCCCGCAAGGTCGGAATTTCGCTGACGACCCTCGAAGACGCGACGCCTGACCTGGCGATTGACGGGGCTGACCAAGTCGCCGACGGGACGCTGATCAAGGGCGGTGGCGCGGCCCACACTCGGGAAAAGCTGGTCGACGCTGCCGCCGACCGGCTGCTCGTCGTCGTCGACCCGACGAAGGAGGCGGACGCCCTCGATCATCCGGTGGCGGTCGAGGTACTCCCGGACGCCCGGCGGACGGTCACCGAGGCGGTTGCCGACCTCGGCGGCGACCCGCAGCTCCGGGCAGCCAAGCGCAAGGACGGCCCCGTCGTCACCGACAACGGCAACCTCGTGCTGGACTGTGACTTCGGGACGGTCGAGGATCCGGCGACGCTTGCGAGGGAGCTCTCGATGGTGCCTGGCGTGCTCGAACACGGCCTGTTTGTCGGGCTGGCCGACGAGATCCACTGTGGGACTGACGACGGCGTTCGCGTGAGAGAGCTGTAACGGAGTTCACGTGAGGGTGTTCTAGAGGACGATCCCAGTCTGCAGAATTGCGATCAGCGCTGTCAGCGTCGGAATCGAGACCAGCGTCGAGGTGAACACGACCGTCGAGACGTACGATTCCGGCGTGACACCCTCGACCGAGCCGCCGGAGAACTCACCCACGAGAATCAGCGGCGTTACCGCGGCCGGCGTCGCACACTCGAGGACGAACACCCGGGCGACGGTTGCCTGCGGGCCCGCCAGTCCGAGTCGGGCAAAGGCCGAAAGCGAAAGCAGTGCGACGCCGACGGCAACAGCTGGTGCAAACACCATCTTCAGGGCGTTCGCCCGGACGACACTCCCCATCGCAGCCCCGAGTTCGGCGTTTGACAACTGGATCCCGAGCAACAGCAACATCACGGGGATCGAGGCGTTGCCGACCATCCCGACGGTCTCCATCGTCGCGCTTTCGGCGGGCGGCAGCAGTCCCAGTGATCCCGCGACCAGTCCGACGACGACAGCGTAGACAAGCGGGATCGAGAAGACCCGCCGAACGCCCGCCAGCGCGCTCTCGTCGCGGCCACGGGCTGCGAGGTAAACCCCGAGCGTGTACAGCAGAACACTCTGGACGACGATAAAGAGGACGGCCGTCGAGCGACCGACCGAGCCAAAGGCGAAATCGGACAGCGGGATGCCGTAGTTACCGGCGTTGCTGAACGAACTCGTCAGGACGAACGCCCCGAGCAGGGGTTCGGTCTCGCCGGCGATCCGGCCGATCCCCTCGGCGAGGACGGCCATCGTCAGGGTGAACCCTGTGACGCCGATGGCCAGCCACAGCAGCGTCTCCCCGCCAAGCGGCGTGGTCGCGACGCTGTGAAAGACCAGCGCCGGCGCGAGCACGTAGACGGTAATCGTGTTCAACGGCCCGGCGTCGACGTCCCGCGTCCGGCCGAGCGCGTACCCGACCGCGGCGATGGCGATGATCGGCGCGATGGCAGTCGCGAAAATCGACAGCAGTCCCGAATCGACTGGCGACACGAACGGGTGTCGTCGCGGCGAGTGCTTGGGCGTTGTGGATCGACCCGATTTTTGTCCCCCGAGCACCCACCGCGAGATATGGCTAAACAGCCACACTTGCTCATCGAGGAGGGCGACGTTCACGACCTGGCGCTCGTTCCGGGCGATCCCGGCCGCGTCGACCGCATCGCCGACCACTGTGAGGACGTCGAACTCGTCGCCGAGAACCGCGAGTACAGAGTCGTTAACGCAACCTACGAGGGGCGACCGCTGACGATCTGCTCGACTGGCATCGGCAGTCCTTCCGCCGCGATCGCCATCGAGGAACTGGCCGCGGTGGGCGTCGAAACCGTCCTACGCGTGGGGACGACCGGCGCGCTCCAGTCGGGCATCGAGATCGGCGATATGATCGTCGCCACGGGTGCAGCCAAAGACGAGGGGACGACCAAACGCTACGAGTCCGGGACCGTCCCCGCCGTGGCCGAGTACGACGCACTTTCGGGGCTGGTCGAGGCCGCCGAACGGATCGAAGGGGGGACGACCGGCGGGGCCGTCCACGTCGGCCCGATCGCGACTGACGACGCCTTCTACGCCGAAACTGATGAATACGTCGACGCCTGGGAGGCGGCCGGACTGCTGGCCGTCGAGATGGAGGCTGCGGCGCTGTTTACACTTGCCCGTCGGAAAGGGCTTGCCGCCGGGGCGATCTGTACCGTCGACGGCAATCTCGTCGAGGGGACCCAGAAGGGCGAAACCGAAGCCGAAGAACTCCCCGAAAAGGCCAAAAACAACGTCGAGCGGGCGATCGAAATCGCGCTCGAAGCCGCCGTGAAACTGTAACCCGAGGTCAGACCGCTGGAGGCGGGTCCGAGGCCGGGGATTTTTGTCTCTGTGGGTGGATCGAACGGTAGGCTATGCTTAGCCCGGCCGAACGCGTGCGGGGACTCGGGAAGTCATTCTCCAGACGTGTCCACAGAGAGATCCGTGCATTTCGCCGCTGGATCGAGAACACCCGCAACCTCATACATCTCTCAGTGCTCGTCGCACTGCCGCTGTTGTTGGGGGCCGTGACGGCGCTGTCGAACGCGATTGATCTCCTGCCGTTCCTGCTGTTCCCGCCGCTGGCCTCTGGATCGTACACTCTCTTTGCTAATCCCGAGAGTCGCTCTGCTTCGCCGTGGCGGTTCGTCGCTGGCCTCACCGCGGGCGCGTTCTCCGGTTGGATTGCCCTGGAACTCGCAGTTCGGTTCTGGTATCAGCCCCAGTCTCAGACACTGGCTGCCGATCCCGGTGCCGTCGCAATCGGACTGCTCTTGACTGGCGTCGTCACCTGGGGGCTCGACATCGAAGAGGCGTCGGCGTTCGCGACGGCGCTGTTGGTGCACGTCACCGGCGCGAACCAATTCGCGTACGTCCTCAGCGTCGCGGCGTCGAGCGCCCTGGTGGCCGGCGCGTTCGTCCTCTGGCGAGACAACGTCTACAAACAGCGAGCGAACATCCTCTATGCGTCGACGAAGGGTGACGATCACGTACTGGTCCCGACCGGCGGCCCCCACGAGGACGCGACCGCGATGCTGGGTGCACGGCTCGCGGCCGCCCACGACGCCGGAACGGTCGTCCTCTGTGACATCGTCGAAGACGAGGACATCGCCACCCAAGAGCAAGCGCTGCTCGACGGGGCTGAACCGCCCGAGAACAGCGACGTGGCCGTGCCGCGCGCTGACCCGGCCGGCGTCCAGCCGGGCGACGTACACCAAGGCTGGGCCGACTTCGAGCGCGAGCCACCCGATCGCGGCGAAGGAGTCGACGCCGGCGATATCAGCCAGGATTGGGATGCCTACGACGGGCGAGCGATCAGAGACCGGGCCAGAGACCGAGCCGTGGCGTCGTCGGCGACTGCACTGGAGGCCCGCGCGGAGCGAATCGAGACCGTCGTTGGTGTCCCCTGCGAGGTCGTCGTGGCGGCCGGGAGCGGCTCTCGCGCCCGGACAATCGCCAGGACGGCTGCAGAGACCGGCTGTGATCTAATAACAGTCCCCTTCCAGACCAAGAACGGTGGCCTCGCCCCACACATCCGCGAACTGTTCCGGGGTGACATCGACGTCCTCGTCCACCAGTCATACGACGGCCGCGACCGGTGGCCGCGCGTGTTGGTTCCGGTTCGCCAGGCCAGCGATGTCTCACACGCGATGATTGACTTCGCGACGCGACTGACCGGTAGTGCGGTGAGTGTCTGTCACTGTATCGACGCCGAACGTGAGCGTCGCGACGCCGAGGAGATGCTCGCGAACCTCGCAGAAACCGTGAACGGTCGCGTCGAGACGCGGGTCGCTCGCGCCGATATCGCGTCGTTCCTGGAAGAAAACGCCAGCCAGTTCGACCTGATCGTGCTGGGCTCAAGTGGGGACCGGAGCACCGCCTCACGCTTTCTCTCGGCGCCGACATACGAGCGGCTCGGAGAGCTCGAATCTGACGTCGCGATTCTCGACCGGAACTACTGATCGCCGTCAGTGTCTGACCCACTGTCGGCGTCAGACCCCGTCAGTGTCGGACTGTGATTCGTCTTCAGCGATCTCTTCGACGTCCACGCCGGAAGTCCCGAGGATCCGATTGGCGACCGACTCGACTTCGGCCCGACCCAGCGCCGACTGCACGAGCAGGTGTCCGCCGAGAAGAGCCGGGCTGATGACGGTGTCAGCGCCGGCGCGCCGGAGTTTGTCGATGTTCTGTCGGTCGGTCGCCGCCGCGACGATCCGGATGTCAGGGTTGAGCTCTCGAGCCGTCAGGATCGCCAGCGCGTCCTCGGCATCGTTGTTGGTCGCAGCCAGCGCGCCCGCCGCGCGTTCGATCCCGGCGTCGAGCAACGGCTGTTCGTCGCTCGGATCGCCCGTCAGGACAGTTACGTCGCGACTTCGGAGCGACGACGCCCGATCGGTATCCGGTGTGACGACGATGTAGGAACTGTCGGCCGTCGTCAGTTCTTCGAGAATCGGTTCAGTCAGTTCGCCGTACCCCATAACGATGATGTGATTGTCGAGCATATTGAGTTGGGCCTCCGAAACCTGGCCGAGCGCGGCGGCAAACCGCGCTTCCAGCGCCGGGCCAAGCAACGTCCCGGCGGCGGCACCGAAGCTGGCGACGCCGAGCACGAGCACGGACATACTGAACAGTCGGCCGATCTGCGTGACGGCCGTGATGTCGCCGTAGCCGACCGTCGAGGCAGTCACAAGCGTGAAATAGAACGCGTCCAGCGCCGTGTGCACAGCCGGGAAGTGCTCGCGCAGTGCGTATGTCCCGACAGTGCCGTAGATCTGTGCGCCGACCAGCGCCGCCAGCGCCGCCATCTGAGCCGTCGAGAGCGACCACGAGTTCGTATACTGGTCCCGG
>JBEQBN010000101.1:0-5281 GCA_041639775.1 Halapricum sp. | reverse complement strand
CGCATGCGCGAGGAAGCCAGCGTGTCGGAGATCTACGAATCCCGGGACTGGTACACGATCGAGACGACCGTCCGAGAGCATGTCCTGACCGACGAGCTGCGTGAGATCATCGCGTCTGACCGGACGCTCCTCCACTACATCGGCCATATCGACGAGGACGGCTTCGAGTGTCCCGACGGCCATCTCCACGTCGACGATGCGATGCGCGTCGGGATTGACGTAGCAGTCTTGAACGCCTGTCAGTCGATGGACCAGGCATATCGACTCGTGCGCAACGGCGCCGTCTCGGCGCTCGGGTCGCTCGACCGAGTCCACTCCGGCGCCGCGACGGAGTACGGCCTCTCGGTCGCCCGGTGCCTCTCCCGCGGCTACTCCGTCAACCAGACACAGTATATCCTGCAAGAGGGGACGATTATCGCGAACGGGTATATCGTGCTGGGCGACGGGCGACAGTCGATCATCTCGAATGAAGGCGCCTTCCCGCATATATCACGAATTTCTCAGAATACATCCGATTCGTACGAATTGACGTATGAAGTCCTCTCGCAGCACACGCCGGGCGCGCTCTCGACCCATGTTCTCAGTAAAGATACCCGGTATATCGATCAGGGTAGTACAGGAACGTGGCACCTCCCACTCGACAACCTACTCGATGCAATCTCTCACGACCTACACCCCGTCCTCATTGATAAGTCGCTTCACTGGAGCTACGACGTAACGGCAGAACAAATACGACGTTCAGTTTAGGGGCCAGCCGTACTCGCACCAGTTCCGGCAGCGACGAGACCGACCTGGGTCAGCAGCACGAGCAGGCCAGCGACCTTACCAGCGAGTTCGGGGTTGTCTTTGAGTCGAGCCATCACCGCGTTGGTATCGTCGGACATTACATCACAGACATATCGGCGCGCTGAAATGGATTTATCTAATCGTATCTGATGGATCTACCGCCGAATTTAGCAGGCCTGGGCCGTCTTATGTAACAACTCGTCTTGTGTGCCGGGCGGTTGTTACATAAGACCCTCCTCGCTGCACCCATCGGATCGAAAAACTCTCTGCCCTACCCCGACCGCCAGACGGCCGTGTACGCCTGCCCGATCGCGTCGTTGTGGTAGTCGATCGCGACCGAATCCTGGCGCACACCGTCGGGAACTTCGAAGATGAGCCACGCAGTCCGCTCTTCCCCGGGACTCAGGTTCACAGGCTGGTAGAGATCGCCCTCGACTGGCCGCGCCAACGTCTTGTCCAGTTCCGACACCGGTTCATAGGCGTCGCCATCCACCACTGCGGTGAACATCCAGTCACGCGGCGCGCTCACCTCTTCGTCGGCGTCGTTCGTGACGGTCACGCTTGCGAAACAGAACTGCCGCCCACCGGCCGCCTCCACTGGGTCACTAAATCGACTATCTGTGTCGACTTCTGTCGCGTATTCACCGCCGAAGGCCACCTCGTCGACGGTCATCGACAGGCCCGTTTCGAACGTCACCGACTCGCCAAACGCCCGCTGCGGACGAACCACTTCGGTCGTGTATTCATCGTCACCAAACGCAAACACGACTTCGCCGAGGCCGGTCGGCGTCCGCGTGATCGTCTCGGTGACTGACTCGCCAGCAGGCACACTGACAGTAAACTCGTCGGTCCGCGCTCCCATCCCGGTGCCGAACTGGTAGTCGTAGGTCTCCGTCCGCGCGGAACCGCCGGTGTTCTCGACGACGATCTCGTATTCGATCGTCTCGCCGAGCTCGATCGTCTCTGGCACGGACACACTCGCCACACCCACGTCGGGAAGCGACTCGACGGGTAGGCGCATCGACCATCGGTGGGAGAACCCCTCCTCGTTGAACCCCGTCGATGGGCGGATCACCAGCTCCGCGCGCTCGGCTGTGTCTGGTACCGCGAAGCGTAACCACCCGCTGACGGTCACTCCTTCGAGGATCTCGGCCGGACTGCTAAACCACTCCCCGTCGACCGGCGAAACTGGACTCGGCAGATCCCGGGTTAACCCGCCGGTCGCCGGACTATACTGACTGTTCTCGGCGACGAGCGCCCAGTCACTCCGCGAAATACCGTCCACCGCGCCCGCGGCTGTGTTCCGAACCTCGACCTTGACGAACACGAACATCTTCCCCGCATCCGGGGTCTGAGAACGCCGCTCGGCGTACTGGGTCCCCTTCGCGAGCATAACGTCCTGGGGCCGTAGCTCGTAACCCTCGACGAAAAACGGCTGAAAGTCGTCGATAGGTGCTGTCGGCGTCGGACTTGCTGTTTCTGTTTGTGTCGGGGTCGGACTCGCTGTTGGCTCAGGCGTCGGCGCTGACCCGTCCTCAGACGTGCCCGTGCCCTCTGGGTCCGATCCACCGGCCGTCTCGGTGCCCTCACCACCACCGAGACACCCGGCGAACAGCCCGACACCGACCGCGCCGAGAAACTGTCGGCGATCCATACGGCCACCTATACAATACCGAATGATAAACGTCCCGACAGTACACCGCACTCACTCAATCACGTCGACCGCAGTCGCGATGTGCTCGCCGGCCTTGTTCACGTTCCAGCGCTCGCCGTGGTAGTCCTGCCGGATATCCCGCGCGGTCCACCCCGCCTCGCGGAGCGCGTAGGCTCGTGCCGGCCCGCGGTCGAGGCCGTAGCGGTTCGCCAGCACGTCCGCGTACGCCGTGTGGGTCAACAGCGCGTCGTCACCGTCGGGCAGCTCGTAGTTCGCGACGATGACCCACGGTGGATCGGGCTGCTCACCCGTCTGCTCGCAGACGACGATGCCGTTCTCGCGAAACGAATCGACCGGCACGCGCCCGTCCGGGACTGTCTGGGGGTTGCGAACCCCACACCACTCCGCGATCGCCGCGCGGTCGGCCGTCTCGGGGTCGGGCTTCGTCACGGTCATTCGTCGGACGCCTCCGTTTGGTCCGATTCGGCCGGCAACGTCCACAGGACTGTCTGATGGCCGAGTTTCTCCTTGACGATCTTGTCGTCGTCGGCCAGTTTGTTCAGCCGGTAGTTCACCGTTCGCTTGGGTGCGTCCAGTTTCTCGACGATCTCGCTCGCGTTATAGCGCGTCTCCGGCTCCAACACCGCCCGTAGGTCCGCGAGCGTGATCGACGCGTCGTTACTTCCGCTGGGGTTTCGTGGCTCTCCGTCGGCCATAGTCGATCTTTGTTGCGTCATGTGGTAAAGGGGTTGGGACACTTCATTTCGCGTCCGTGCTCTCTCGCATGTATTCGCGCGCCCGTTGTATCGCACGCGGCCGCTCATCGGCTTCGTCGAGGTACCGACCAGGATTCGCTCGCGACCAGTCCGCGACGGACACCTCGAACGACTCGCCCGCGCCGATCGTCCGGATCACGCTGACGCGCTCGGTGCCGTCGCTCCAGGCGACAATCTCGCCGGCGTGGGGCGTGGTCGTCCGCTCGTAGCCACCCACCGACTCGGGCACGTCGATGGCCGCGGCGTCGTGTGCGTCGGCCGAGAGCGGCGTCTGGCGGACCGTCTCACCGCGGCGGTCGGCGTTGGCCGTCCCGCCGGTCGGAAACTCCTCGAACGTCGCTTGTGTTGGTGCCATGTCTGGGGATCACCCCACGGCGCGTCCGGGAATCGAACCCGAAAGGTGCCAGCCGCGCTCAGAAATCCGAAATCGATTGTTGCCCGCCGTCCCGATCGCGGCCGCCATCGGTCATCATCGACGAAAGGCTCTGCGCGCTCGGTTGCAGCTCCAATGGGACCGACTCCTCGCTCGAAATAATCGGATCGTCGTACTGGCTTGCGCTCCCTCTGGTTCCGAGGAAATGGCCGCGAACGCGACCGTGGATAAACTCGGCCGCTTCCTCGGCGTCGTCGAACCGCTCGGTTTCGAGCAGCGTCGCCGCACTCTCGACGTAGCCGCGGATACGCCCGCGGTCGCCGCTCCCGGACACCGGCTCACCGTCGTACCACCGGACTGGATAGCAGACGCCGCGGTTGCTCGGGTTGTAGTCCGGGAGATCGATGTGATCGTTTACCGTCGGGCGGTCCGTTCCGGTGTAGCGGACGAGATCGTAACTTTCGACGCCGAAAGTCGTCACCTCGAAGTCGCCGGAGACGAGATACAGCGCTTCATAATCGGTGTAGCTGAGGATCTCGTCTTTGATCGTCTCCAGGGAGACGCGCCGGCAATCGTCGTCGCGGATCTCTTCGTCGACCCGCCCATCCGCGTAGGGCTGATCTTCGGTGATCTCGTGTTTTAGTCGGAAATGGGCCGCGCCCCAGTGAGAATATCGCACGTCGTATTCGCCGGGGCGAACGCGGTAGGCGACGAGCGCGCGGTGTCCCATCAGTCGGCCACCTCCGCGGTCGCGGTCGCGGTGTAGTCTGCGGGCGCGAAACTGTCCGTGTCAATGTCGACGACGCGATCGAGCCGGTGTGAAATCAGGATCGTGTCGCCGCCGAAGATTACCTGATCGTAATCGGTCAATTCGTCCCCGTCCCACTTCACCACGGGAGCGACTCCAAACGCCGTTTCCGCCGTATCGGTGTCAATTCGGATCATTGTTTTAGTTGCGTATTGTTATCATCGCGCACGCCTGCGCTCGATGGCTCCGCCTGGAATCGAACCAGACACTATCGAACCACGGGAAGCTCAAACGGCAGCTGCGAATCCGCTGGCGAACGCGACCGCGACGGCCACGATTAGGCCGACCGTCGCAACGAACACCTTCACCGACAGCACGAGCATGAACACCGCTGCCTTCGCGCCGATCACGGTGAGTCGGCCGGCGCCGTAGGCCGACCACTTGACGCCGGTCAGCACCCAGGCCAGCACGACCGGCGCGAGCGCCTGAAGCCCTACCCACGCCAGGTGGGCCGACCGTCGCGCTTCACGACCGATGCGCTGGCTAACGACGATCGCGAAGTTGCGGAGGATCGATGCCTGCTCGGTCTCTTCGACGTTTGCCGCGGTTTCCTCGGGTTCGGTCGCGTTCGCTTCCGAACGGTCGACACTCCCGCCCGACCCGACCGACCGGACCGCGTCGCGGACTAACTCGTCGTCGGCGCCCTGGATCGACTCCGTCTCGTCGGCCGTCTCGCCGCCGTCGGCCGTCGGGTCGGCAAGGTCGATCGTCTCGTCCGTCTCCGCGGTCTCGTCGTCTTCACGTCCCTCGTAGTGCGCTTCGGCCATGTCCTCGTACGTGCGCGCCTCTTTGGCCGCTTCGCGCTCCGTGCGCAGGCCAAATTCGTCCTTCAATTCCTCGTAAATCCGACTCGCCTCTTCTTTGTGGTCCGCATCCGGGTTGGG
>JBEQBN010000100.1:0-5286 GCA_041639775.1 Halapricum sp. | reverse complement strand
ATATGCGCGGGAGACTAAAGAACGTTTGTACGCGCAACGAATAGACGGATTTATAATGGAAAAGCGGGCTCGCGACTGACGTTGGATTCGACCGATAGCAGCGGTCCTAGCGGCCACTGGAGGCTGGCGTGGGGAACACCTTGCAGATAACAACCCACATTAATGCCCGACCCGAAAAAGAGTGTATGACTACGTCGCACGTGATCCTCGGCGACGGCATCGCGGGAAGTTCGGCAGCCGAGACAGTCCGGGAGACAGATCCGGACGCCGATGTTACTGTCATCACCGAAGAGGGTGAGGCGCTGTACAACCGGATCCTGATCAAGGAGTTTGCCAAGGGCAAGTTGCCCGAAGCACCGGTGTCGATCCACGAACCTGGCTGGTACGACGACCGGGACATCAATCTCGAACTGAACACGCATGTCACCGGAGTCGATACTGTCGACAAGGTCGTCCGTACCTACGACAGCGGCACGTACAGTTACGACAAGCTGCTGATCGCGACTGGGGGGACACCGATCCAGTTGCCCGTCGAAAACGCCGACGCAGACGGGATCCACCACTTTTGGACCTTCCAGGACGCACGCGAGATTCGGGAACACGCCGCCGAGGCAGAGAAGGGCATCGTCATCGGGGCGGGGCTGCTCGGGATTGATCTGGCGGCGATCTGTGGGGCGCAGGGTGTCGACGCCAAGTACCTTATGCGTGGCAACCGCTGGTGGCGATACGCGCTGAGTTCCGACGGAGCGGAGATTATCCACGACGCCCTCGAGAACATCGGTGTCGAACCGGTCTTCGAGAGCGGTCTTGATTACTTCGAGGTCGACGACAGCGGCCACGTCAGCGGCGTCGTCGACACGAACGGTGTCACCCACAAAACGGATTTCGTCGGGATCGCCGTCGGACTCGATTACAACACCGAGTTCCTGGAGGGAACGCCGGTCGATGTCGATGACGGCGTCATCGTCGATCAACATATGCAGACGAACGTCAAGGACGTCTACGCTGCCGGAGACATCACAGAATACTACGACGTACTCCTCGAAGACCGCACGCAGAACGGTGCGTGGGGCTCCGCGAAAGAGCAGGGCGTCGTCGCCGGGACGAATATGGCTACCGACGACACGACCAAGGAGTTCCGGTATGTCCCTTCATACTCGATCACGCACTTTGATTTCCCGTTTCTCTCGTTCGGTCATCCGACAATCGGCGACTCGGAGGCCGAGCGAAAGTACTCCGAAAGCGAGTGGCGCCGGCTCACGTTCAAAAACGGGAAACTCATCGGCGGTGTGTTGATCGGTGATCTCTCCCAGCAGAGTACGTTCAAGAAGATCATCCGCCAGGAGCGGCCCGTTGCCGATCAAAAAGAGAAGCTTCTCGAGCAGGACGTCGATCTGGATGTGCTGGCACCCTCGGCGATTGAGTGACACATCGGATCCACTTCGCGCTGCTGGCAGTGAGCCGTTTGACCGACAACCGGCGTCCGGACGTTTTTATCCGACACCGCCCCAACTGCTAGGCGATGGGACCGGTTCCGGAACTTGACGCGCGTGCGCAGGCCTGTGCCGATCGATTACTGGCGGCCGAGGAGGTCCTGCTGGCCTCACATATCGATGCGGACGGATTGACGAGTGCAGCAATCGCTTCGACGGCGCTTGAACGTGCCGGACTGGCACACGAGGTGGTCTTCAAGAAACAGCTCGACGCCGAGGAGATCGCATCGATCGCGGCGATGGAGTACGAGACGGTCCTGTTCACCGACTTCGGGAGCGGCCAACTGGACGTGATCAGCCAGCACGTCGACGACGGTGACTTCGAAGCCGTGATTGCCGACCACCACCAGCCGTCGGAGGCAGACGCCTGTGCCCCCGGGTTCGAAGACACCGACGGATACGGGGACTTCGCGTGGCATCTCAACCCGCTGCTCGAAGGCATCGACGGCGCCTCGGAGCTGTCGGGCGCAGGCGCCAGCTACGTGCTCGCACGTGCGCTGGGTGGCGACCGGAACCGTGATCTCGCCGCCTTGGCCGTTGTCGGTGCCGTCGGAGATATGCAAGCGACGGGTGGGAAGCTACGCGGGGCCAACGAGCGGGTCGTCGCCGACGGCGTCGATGCCGGTGTCGTCACCGAGGGTCGCGATCTGTCGCTATACGGCAAGCAAACGCGGCCACTCCCGAAACTGCTTGAGTATGCCAGCGACGTTCACATCCCCGGCATATCCAACGACGAGTCCGGAGCAATCGCGTTTCTGGAGGACCTCGGACTCGATCTTCGGTCTGACGGCGACTGGCGACGGTGGGTCGACCTCTCCGACGGGGAACGCCAGACCCTTGCAAGTGCGCTCGTCCAGCGAGCGGTCTCCCGTGGCGTCCCTGCCGAGAAGATCGACCGGCTGGTCGCGACGACTTACACGTTCCCGAACGAGCCGGAGGGGACGGAACTTAGGGACGCAAGCGAGTTCTCGACGCTGTTGAACGCGACGGCGCGCTACGAGCGGGCCGATGTCGGCCTCGCTGTCTGTTTGGGCGAGCGTGGCGAGCCGCTCGAACGCGCCCGACGGCTCCTCGCGAACCACCGGCGGAATCTCTCGGAGGGGATCGACTGGGTGACCCAGCAGGGTGTCGAGCAGCGCGAGCACGTCCAATATTTCAACGCGGACGATCGGATCCGGGAGACGATCGTCGGCATCGTCGCAGGGATGGCGCTCGGCAACGAGGGCGTCTCGCGGTCGAAGCCGATCGTCGCGTTCGCCAGGAAAAATGACGACGAGTTGAAAGTGTCCGCCCGCGGCACGGGCGTGCTCGTCGGGCAGGGACTGGATCTGTCGGTCGTTATGCGTGAAGCGTCCCGGGCCGTCGACGGCGACGGCGGTGGACACGACGTCGCTGCCGGCGCGACGATCCCTGCCGGTCGGGAAGCGGAGTTTCTCGACGCGGCCGACCGGATCGTCGGTGAACAACTCGACTGACGCGGCGAAAAGAAAAACGAGCGGTAAGGGGTCGCTTATTCCTCGTCTTCGACGTTCTCGACAGCGACGTCTTCGGGCTGTGCGGGGTCGTCGTCACCGAGCAGCGATTTGGCGGCGTAAGCGACGCCACCGGCGGTGCCCAGCGCACCGCTGACGACGCCGAAGCCGGGGCCGAATCCGTCGCCCGATTCGGTCGTCGTGCCACTGCCGCCGCCGGCGGGCGAGATCGTGACGTTGACAGTGTCGGTCGCCGTCTTGCCCTGGCCGTCGTCGACGGTGAGTTCGAAGGTCAGCGTCGTCTCACTGTCGACGTCCGGCGCGTTGAAGGCTGCGCCGGAACTGTCCGCACCGACTAGGTCGACTTCGGGAGTACCACCTGTCTGCTCCCAATGATAGGAGAGTGTCCCACCGTTGGGGTCCTCGGAGTCGACCGACTGCAGCGAGACAGTGTTACTGGGTTTCGCGGTCTTGTCCTCACCGGCGTCGGCGATCGGCGCGTCGTTTTCCGACTGCGGGAGAACTGTCGCCGTCGTCGTCGCCGTCGCTTCGTTGTCGTCCGGATCGGACACCGTAACTGTAAACTCCAGCGTCGTCTGTTCGTCGACGTCTGGTGCCACGAACGTCGGCTGTGCCGTGTCCGTACTGTTGAATTCCTGGACGTCGGGGCCGGCCGTCTGCTCCCACTGGAAGGTCAGTTCCTGGCCGTCCGGATCCTTTGACTTCGAGGCGTCGAGCGAGGCTTCGACGGTACTGAACACTTCCGGACCGGGCGCGGCGATGGCCTGCAGGCCACCGCTCGGAGGCTGGCCGGAAACCAGCGTCTGGATAGTGTACAGCGGGATGAGCGGCGGCGATCCCTCGCTGTAGGAGAGTGAACTCTCCTGATCGACGACGTTGTCGGGTCCGACCAGATCGATCACGCGGGGTGCACTCTCGAGTGCCCCCTCTTTTCCACCGCCGAAGTTCCAGTCGCCGGCCTCGCCGGGGTTGATGCCCTGGCGGATGCCGTTTTCGCCGAAGCCGTCTTGGCTGAACACCATCATCGCGGTTTTCAGCTGTGTAATGTCCTCGGTGTTGATCGCCGATTTCGGAATCCCGAAGGTGATCGTGTTGTTCTCGGTATCACCCGTGGCCGGGATTTCCTCGACGATAGCGTTCCCGTTGGCGTCTTCGAGTCGGGCACTGCCGGCCTGGATGTGAGCGACATAGTGATACGGCTCCTGGAACTGCGAGACTGTCCCAGCAGTTCCTTCCGTGCTCGTTGGAGCGTCCTCAGGTGCGTTCGGATCCTGGATGTACACCTGGATGACCTGAGAACTGAAGCCGGCGTCGTTGCCGAACTGGTTCTTCTGGACGCCCATCGTGGCGGTGAACGTCCATTCTTGTGCCTTGCTCTCAATGTTGACGTTCGTGACGTCGAACTGCCCCTTCTCGAGGTTCGCCGGGTACGTGTACGTACCTGGCCCGGTATCGTCACCTGCTGGATCGGAGATCGAGCCAATCCCCTGCTGGATCTTGTAGACACCGTCCCAGCTTGCAAGCGGGATCTGGGCCTTTGCACCATCGGTGTAGGCCAGCGCTTGTGCCTGGCTCGTGCCGGCGGGCGTGACCATATCCATAACGTGGGGCGCAGTATCGGTCGGCTCACCGCTGGTCCCGATCGTGTACTCACCGGGCTGGCTGGCGAAGCTCTGGCGGACGCCACCGGTTCCGAAGCCGTCGTACGGCGCGACAAGCGCGGCGATATCCATCCCTCGCGGGGAGCCGCCGATGGCGTCCATCGGGAAGTCAAAGCGGATGTCCGTCCCGTCGACCGCGAGGTTCACGTCGGAGCTGACGACCTCGCCGTTGGCGTTCTCGACCTGTGCGGTCCCCTCGCCGTGGACGACCACGCGGTAGTGATACGGTTCAGCGAAGTTGACGTTCATCCCGTTGCGCCCTTCCGTAGACGTGGGCAGGTCGTCGCCGGCCTCGGGATCGCGGAGATACACCTGTGGGAACTGCTGGGAGATCCCGTTGAGGCTCCAGACGTTCTGCATCTCTGTCGCCATCGTATACTCGAAGCGCACGCGGGACCGACTCTCATAGATATTGACGTTCGTGATGTCCCACATTCCCTCGTAGAAATCACCTTCCGGCGCGTCCGGATACTGGAAGTTCCCTGGTCCGTTGTCGTCGCCGGTCGGATCGGTTGCACGTCCGGCGATCTCGAACTCCGACGCCAGCGACGTGTACGGCAGCGTCGCCTTCGCGTCGGACGAATATGCCAGCGCGTCGGACTGTGTGCTGGTCTCGGGGACGACCATATCGATGACTCG
>JBEQBN010000099.1:0-5290 GCA_041639775.1 Halapricum sp. | reverse complement strand
GTCGTCAACGAAGACGACGAGCTGGAAGCCGTCCGGATCGTCGATGGCGAGCAGCGACCCGCGACGATCACGGTCACCGAAGACCCCGCGGAGGATCAGGACGGTAGCGGCGTCGACTGGCGCAACAACGAATTTATCAGCTAGATCGGGTCTGCCGCCCGTCTCGCCTGTTCGTCATCAAGCAACAGCGACAGCGTCTTGCGCTGTGCAGTCCGGAGGTGCTGGAGGAACGTCGTCTGTGAGACGCCCATCAGCTCCGCGATCTCCTCGCCGGTGTTCTCCCGTGGCCACTCGAAAAAGCCGCCGACGTAGGCCGTCCTGAGCGCTTCGAGCTGGCGGTCGGTCAACTCCGCTTGTAGTTGCGAGCGGACTTCCTGTTCGGTCCTGGCCGGACGCTCGTGTTCGCGGCGTGCCAGCAGATCGATCCCCTCGTGACCGGCCGTTACAGATTCAACAAGCGAGCGGACGTCGGTCCGCTGTGGGAACTCGACGGTAAGTCGCCCCTGACCGTCCTCGACTGTCTGGCCGGTCACGACGCCCCCGTGATCGACGAGCGTCGATTCGACGCAGGTGTCGGCCAGATCAAGCCGGAAGAGTCCGCCGTCGTCGTGATCGCAGACAAAGGCTGCGCCCGCGATAGCCGGGACGTCCTCGACCGTCGATTCGACGGCCGTCCTGTCACAGCCCGTCAGCGTGGCGTACGCGATGAGTCGGCCGTCCGGGGATCGAGAGAGGCGTTCGAGCGTCGCGTCAGCATCTAATTCCCTGGCGAGTGCACACACGCCACAGCCCTCGGCAAGCTGAAACTCCAGTTCGACGACGCTGTCGGCCATCAGCGCCTGCTTGCTCTCGGTGGCGTTGATCGCGTACGCGACCGTGTGGCCGAGTTCGACCAACACGTCGTCGTCGATCGCCTCGAACGCTCGCGGTTCGGTCGAGACGACTTCCAGCGCGCCGTAGACCATCCCGTCGTAGACCAGCGGAATCGCTGCGGCCGAACGGTAGCCTCGCTCGGCGAGAGCCGTCTGCCAGGCGTCTTCAGGATCGTCACCGATGTCGTGGACGATCTGGGGTGACTCGGTCCGGATCGAGCGCTGCAGGACGTCTTCGTCGTCGCTGTCGTTGTGTGCGTCAACTAAAGCCTCAATCGCGTCGTCGTCGATCCCTGCGTGTGTACTCGCACGAAGGGATTCATTGACCATATTCCGCGTGCCGATCCAGGCGAAGCTGTAGGGGTCCGTTCCGGCGAACTCCGCACAGACCGCACGCTCGATCTCGCCGCGGCTTTCAGCCTGGACGAGCGTCTGATTGACATCACGGAGAATCCGGTTGGTCGTGTTGAGCCGCTGGAGCTGGTCGTTCTGGCGCTGGATGCGCCGTTCGCGCTCCTTGCGCTCGGTCACGTCGGTGTCGACTGCGACGTACCGCTCGATCTCACCGCGCTCGTCGATGATCGGCGCGATCGTCATATCGACCCAGCACTGTTGGCCGTCCTTGCGTTCGTTGACGATCTCGCCCTCCCAGACGTCGCCGTTCCTGACCGTTTCCCACATCGACGCGTAGAACGACTCGTCGTGCTCACCGGACTTCCACATCCGGGGGTTCTCGCCGATCACTTCCTCGCGGTTGTACCCGGTCAACCCCTCGATCGCGGGGTTGGCGTACTCGATCGTCCCGTCGGTGTCAGTGATGAAGATGCCGTGGCCGGCGTGGCGGATCGCCTTTCTGAACCCGCGGAGTTGGTCGTTTTTCGCCGTCAGTCGCTCTTTCGTTTGCTGTTCCTGGCGGACGTACTGTGAGAGATAGTAGACCGTCAGGACCGCCAGGCCGCTGACAATCAGTCCCGGGAGTTCCTCGATCCCGGGATTGGCAACGGTCAAGGTCAGCGCCTGCCGGACCGCCATCAGCGTCAACATCAGCGTGAGGAAGCCAAACCGGAGGTCCCGGACCCGATAGAGCAACAGTGCCGAGTAACCGACGCCAACGACACGAAGCGAGACCGAAAGCAGCGCGATCCCCACCGGGAGCCAGTCAGCCACAGAGGCTCACCCCGTGCTTCATTGCGTGCCAGTCCATACGCTGTTGTTCCGGGCCGCGCCGATAAATGTCGCTCACTCGTTGTCAACTCGTGGGACCGAGCTGTATTGGCCCGTCTGTAATAAAGGCCACCCCCGATCCAAGCGTTATTGGTAGTACGCTCTCCCCCCTGGCTGTGCTATCTCTACGTGTATGTCACAGCATCGACCGGGCTGGTCGGGTGTCACCCGATGAGCCAGTCCAACGCACCGGGCGTGCCGGACGTAGCGGACATCGATCAGATGGTCGAAAACGAGCGCGAGGATCCCGAGTCGGTCCTCGCCGAAACCGACCACAGTACCGACCTCGGGCTGGCGATGGCCGAGGACGCCAAACGCGTCGGGCGCGGCGACCTGGAAAGCGAGCAGTTCTGGGCGAAGTACGACAAGGCCGCCCGCGCGGAGTTCGGCGAGGCCTACGAAGCCACGCCAAACCCCGCGGTCGACAGCGACGACCAGACGATCGACAAGGCGGCCGCAGAGGCGCTGTCGTGTTCGGTCGGCTCGATGGATTCGGTCGCGGCGGAACTTGACGAGGAGCCGGCCGCCGAGGCGTCGCAGGCCGACACCGACGCGGAGGACGATCCGACCTACGGAATGGTGATCGACCTCCAGAAGTGCGTCGGCTGTGACTCCTGTACGGTCGCCTGCAAGGCCGAGAACCGCACACCGCCGGGAGTCAGTTACAACGTCGTGATGGAAGAAGAACACGGGGAGTTCCCCAACGTCTCCCGGACGAACACCCCCCGGCCGTGTATGCAGTGTACCAATCCCCCGTGTGTGCAGGTGTGTCCGGTCAGCGCGACCTACAAGATGGACAACGGCGTGGTCAACATCGACTACGAGCGCTGTATCGGCTGTCGGTACTGTATGATCGCCTGTCCCTACGGTGCCCGATACTTCGACTTCGGGGAGTCCTACGACGACGAGGTGATGGAGGCCGACGAGATCACCAGTCCCGAGTACGGCGTCGACCGCGACGAGGAGGGGCGCGTCGAGCCCGTCGGCAACGTCCGGAAGTGTCATTTCTGTCATCACCGGCTGAACCGCGGCGAGGAACCGGCCTGTGTCGAGACCTGCGTCGGTGACGCGCGCAACGCCGGCGACCTCGACGATCCCGACAGCGAGGTGGCACAGATGGCCGACTCCGATCGGGCCTTCCAACTGAAAGAGGAGGGCGGCACCGACCCCAACGTCTACTACCTCAAGTAACTATGGCAACAGAAACAGACAGCGGTCGCCTGGAGTTCGACACCGACTTCGGCTTCACGAGCGATCGGATACGGTACGGCTGGTACGGACTGCTGGCAATCTTGCTGTTGGTCGGCGCGTACGCTGTCTATCTCCGGATCACGCAGGGGATGGCAAGCACGAACCTGACGAGTACGACCCCGTGGGGCGCGTGGGTCGCCTTCTACATCTACTTCGTCGGCCTCTCTGCCGGGGCGTTCCTCGTGAGTACGCTCTCGAACGTCTTCGGGATGGCAGGTATGGAGAAGGTCGACCGTGACGCCCTGTTCGCGGCGGCGATCAGTATGGTTGTCGCGCTACTGTTCGTCTGGATCGACCTCGGGCGGATGGACCGGATGTACTACCCGTTCATCTGGCGCCAGATCACGTCGCCGCTGGCGTGGGAGGTCCACGCCTACGTGGCCTACATCGCGGTGCTGGTGACCGAGCTGTACTTCGCGATGCGGATCGACCTGGCTCGCCTGGCGGCCCGAGTCGAAGGCTGGCGCGGGACGCTGTATCGCGTCCTGACCCTCGGACGGACTGACACCGGCGAGCACGCACGCGAGCGCGACGAAACGTGGCTCAAACGCGTCGGGATCCTCGGGATCCCGCTGGCGATCTTCCTGGTCCACGGCGGGACGGGCGTGCTGTTCGCGGTCGCGAAGGCCCGCCCCTACTGGAACAGCGGTCTGTTCCCGATCATCTTCGTCGTCTCCGCGATCGTCAGCGGGGCGGCGCTGGTGACAGGCCTGTACGTGCTCCGGAGCAAGGTCCTCGGCGGGGATCTGGACCGGTCGCTGCTGGATCGACTCGCGAAGCTGACGGCCGCGTTCGTCCTCGTCGATCTGGCCTTCTTTTTGATCGATATGCTGATCGCGCTCAACAGCCTCCACCCCCACGACGTCGAGACCTGGCTATTGATACTGACCGGTGAGATGGCCTGGTCGTTCTGGCTCGTGATGGCCGGGCTTGGCTGGGTCGTCCCGCTGACCCTACTCTCCAAGCGATCCTGGCGACGGACGCCATCGCTGATGGTGCTGGCGGCGCTCAGCGTCGTCATCGGCATCGTCGGCGTTCGGTTCAACATCGTCGTCCCGCCGCTGATCGTCCCCGTGATGGAGGGGCTGCCGGCCGGCGAGTACTTCCCGACGCTCGTCGAGTGGACGACCAGCGCGGGCATCGTCGCTGTCGGACTCGCGCTGTACACGCTCGGTGTCGAACTGCTTCCCCTCGAACCCCTTGGTGATGATCAATGAGTACTGACGACCACACGGACGACGTATCGGACACGACAGACGACGGATCGATCTCCCGACGCGAGTTCGTCGCCGCCGTCGGCGGTATGGGCGCGGTCTCGCTGTCGACGAGTGCCACGATGAGCGGGCTCGACCTCGAATCGCTGTGGGAGGACGACCCCCAGCACTACGTCGGCACCGACTACGGCGACTACGAGGCCAGCGACGTGCTGCATACGACCTGCGGGCAGTGCAACACGTTCTGCCCGATCAAGGTCCGGCTGGCCGACAATAGTGGGAACGGAGGATACACCTCACTGGTCCGCAAACTGGCGGGCAACCCCTACTCGTTTCTCAACACCCAGCCGTTCTCGCAGGTCCCCTACAGCAGCGACCCCGAGGACGTCGCAACGGGCGACCTCGAGGGAACGGGCGACGTGGACACCGACCGCTGGTCGCTCTCGGGCGGCCGAATCTGCCTGAAAGGCCAGGCCGGCATCCAGACCGCTTTCGACGCCTATCGCGTGCGCAAACCGATGAAACGCGTCGGCGAGCGCGGGAGCGAGGAGTGGCAGACGATCACCTGGGAACAGGCCATCGAGGAGATCGTCGGGGGCGTCGACGGCGAACACGTCAGCCACGACGGGCTCGAGGAGATGTACGGCTACGCCCCCCAGGAGGAGGTCATGGACGACTGGGAGGCCGTCCAGAACGGCGACCTCTCTAAAGAGGAATTCGACACCCGCT
>JBEQBN010000098.1:0-5342 GCA_041639775.1 Halapricum sp. | reverse complement strand
CGTCGCACACCTTGCTCCCACTCCGTCGCAACCAGACTGGCGGCGACGGAGGCGCATCCGTAAACATTGCGCTCAATGGCGGGACGATGACCGTGAACGTGTAAGCAAGGCGAGGCCGACGGTCTCGCTAGCGATGCGGGCGAAGCCCGCAAAGCACCGACGCCCCTTCGACGGGGAGACGAGCCTCTCCGTGCCACGTACTGTGGCCAGAACGGGAGTCCACGTCAAAGCCCCACCCTCCACGAGCGAGGGGTCGCCCGGGCGAAGTAGGGTGGGGTAGTTTACGCTGCCGCGTCGTCGTACGCGTCGGTCAGCGCGTCGGTCTTCTCGATAACGCGGTCGGTCCCGGCTTCCAGGGCCTCGAGTGCGTCGGTCCCGTCTTCGGTCTTGATGGTCAACACCGGGTCAGTCTGTCCGCCCGACTGCTCGGGGTTCATATCGTAGGTCGCGGCGGCGACGCCGTCTGTTTCCAGTAGCGCACCCTTGAGTACGTTCATAAAGGTGTGGTCTTCGCCCGCAATCTCGATCGAAAGCGCAGTGTCGTCTTTCTCGATAACCCGCAGATCCATACCTCTATCTACGCGTGCGTCGGAATAAGTCTCACGACCTGCGTTCACATATCGCTCCAGGCACCCAGTGCGCGTCCCGGTGACGTGATGTCGGCGATCCAGCGAGCGGCGATCGCTTTTTTGAGCAGGCGTGCAGGGAGCCCGCCAAACGTTGTGATCGGGAGGTTCAACACGTCGTGTGCGACGGCGTCTTCGCCGATCGAGACGGCTGTACCCTTGTTCTCGTATGCCCAGGTCTGCAACGGCTGTCCACGGATCGCTCGGGCGATGTTTTCGCCGGCGACCTCGGCGGCCTCCCAAGCGGCCTGTGCGTTCGGCGGGACCGGCTCACCGGAGGGTTGCTCAATGATCGCCGCGTCGCCGATCGCGAACACTCGCTCGTCGTTCGTCCGGAACGTGGTCTCGACTCTGACACGGTTTGAGTCGTGGTCTTTCTCGAGGTCGACGTTTGCCATTTCCCGCTGGCCAGTGATCCCGCCCGTCCAGATCAACACGTCGTACGTGACTTCCTCGTCACCGACAGTGATCGTCTCCGCGTCAGCTTCACAGATGAAATTGCCGGTCCGAATTCGAACGTCCCGCTCGTCGAGTCGCTTTCGGAGTGCGACCTGAAGGTCGCTGTCGCTGTTTGGCAGTATGGTGTCGAGTCCTTCAACGAGTGTTACCCCAAGCGGGGCGTCGACGTCGTCCCGAAAGCGCGCGACCTCACCGGCGGCCTGGATCCCGGAGAGTCCGGCACCGCCGACGACGACTCGTGCGGGATTGTCCACCGTTGCTTGACGCGCGGCGTCCCGGATCGCGTCGTGGATCTCCAGTGCGTCTTCGAGACTCTTGAGAGTGTGTGCGTGTGCTTCGAGTCCGTCGAGGCCAAAAAATGCCGTCTCGCTGCCGATGCCGACCAGCAGGTAGTCGTATTCGATCGTCCGTCCGTCTGCCAGTTCGACTGCTCGCGTGTCGACAGCCACGTCCTCGACGTGTCCCTTGACGAATCGCGTACTCGGGGATTTGATCTCCTCGATCGGGATCGTGATCTTCTCCTGGACGCTCGGATCGCTGATACAGCGGTGGACCTCGTGTAAAACCAGGTGGTAGTCGATATCCGAGATCCACGTGATGTCCGCCTGCCCCCGTAACTCGTCTTCAAGACTCTTGATAGCGCCCGCACCGGCGTACCCCGAGCCCAAAACGACGACCTGTGTAGTCATACCCGTGGTTCGGACGGGCGCCGATACAAAGCTGTTGAAAACGTCCGAGAAAAACCGTCCCAGATCCGCTCCGGCCCGATCTATCCGCCACAATATTTGCCGATATGTTCCGGCATACACGATTCGAACGCCTGGATCTGCTGTGTTCTGTCAAGGCGATCCATCCGTGATGACGGATACGTCGTGGCCCTGCACCCAGTTTCCAGCCTTCGACGCTCCCGGCCAATATAATCACAGACAAAAGGTATGTAATATTTTACTACTGGAACGCCCACACGTGGGGGAACAATAATTACAGAGGGGCGGAAAACACAGTTTAATGGCAGACGACAACCCATCTGACGACGACCTCCCGGACAACGTCCTCTTCGAGTTGTACCGGCAGTACATCGGCGAGCCTGACGACCAGACTGACGTCTATCTCGGATTCGGGCTGTTTTTCGGTGGGATCGCACTGGCGGCGTTTGGGCTCGTGTTTTTCTTGGTAGCGTACCTGTTTGGACACGGTAGCGACGTGTTCTGGCTGTTCCGAGAGATTGCCTTCGGAATGGGAATGCTGTCGGTCCCGACGCTGTTGCTCGGCGTGTTGGTCCTGTTACCCGTTGACGAGCGGGCGATCTACGCGGGACTCGTGGGGACCGTAATCACTGTCGTTTCCGTGGCTGGATTCGTCTATCTCTATCCCTATGAGTTCAACGTCGAAGGAGCCCAGTATACGGCTCACGTCGTCCTTGGATACGCTATCGGGATGTCTCTAGTGCTCGTCTCGACAGGGGCGGCACTGGTCGCTCACCAGATCGAGCGTGCCAAACCAAGCCCCGCCGACATTGAGCCGATGGACGAGCCCGAACCTGAGGAGTCCTACACCGACGAGGAGATCCGACAGGACATCGAGGCAGCGATGGAAGACGTCGACATCACCTGGGGCGGCGTCGAGCGCCACGAGGGACAGTCGTTGCAGCTCGACATCGACGACGAGTACGACCTCTCGGGTATGAACGTCGAGGCCGAGCGGATTACTAGCACTGCCTCGACTGATACACAGGTTCAGGGGCTGAAAGCGCTGAAAGGTGGCGAAACGAAGACGGACACCTCCGAGTCTACGGTCGACGACCAGACCACGAAACTCAACGAACTCAGACAACGCCGAAAAGACGAACAGGAGACGGCCTCATCGGCCGCGGAGTCCGAGGCGGGGCTGCTCGAACGGATCAAGGCCTTCTTCGCCGGTCTTTCGCGGTAGATAGGGACGTAAACCGTCTAATTCTTCTGATTTCAACTGCTGGAACATTACAGACACAATCTATTTAGCCCGTTTCACATAGTTTTATTAGACCGCCCATAGTTGTCCAGAACATGGCGAAAGGACTAGACGTCGGCACAATGAACATCATTTCGGCACAGCAGGAAGGCAACGAGACTGTCTTCGTTCAACAGCGAAACTCGTTCGTCGAGATCGAGTACTCCGATATGGCCGAGCAGATGCTCAGCCGGTCGGACGTACTCCACATCCGCAAGGACGACAAGGTGTACGTCGTCGGTGACGACGCACTGAACTTCGCGAATATTTTCAACAAGGAAACTCGCCGTCCGATGCAACACGGCATTCTCTCAAGCGACGAGAAATCGGCGATTCCGATGATGAAACTCATCATCGAGCAGGTCGTCGGTTCCCCCGATCATCCCAACGAGAAAGTATATTTCTCGACGCCGGCAGACCCAATCGACTCTGAGCTGTCGACGCTGTATCACCAGAAGACAATCGAGAGCTTCCTCGACGATATGGGCTATGATGCCGAACCGATCAATGAGGGGATGTCCGTCATCTACTCCGAACTCGCTGACAACGACTTCACCGGACTGGGGATCAGTTTCGGCGCTGGGATGACGAACGTCACGCTGGCGTACTACGCGGTGCCCGTTATGAAGTTCTCGGTCGCTCGCGGCGGCGACTGGATCGACGAGCAGGCCGCCCAAGCGACGGGGACGCCCGTCGACAAAGTCACCTCGATCAAGGAGGAAGACTTCACGCTCGACTTCACGACAGACGTCGGCGGCGTCGAAGGTGCACTCAGCATCTACTACGAGAACCTCCTAGATTACGTCATCGATCTCATCCAGCGCGAAATCGACGAGGAAGACGTCGAAGAAGGGCTGGACGTGCCAGTCGTCGTTACCGGTGGGACCTCGACTCCCGATGGGTTCACCGAGCTGTTCGAGCGCCACCTCGAAGAAGCCAGCATTCCGTTCTCGATTAGCGGCGTCTCCCACGTCGAGGAGCCGATGTATTCGGTCGCTCGCGGTGGCCTCGTCGCCGCCCGCTCCGACGAGGAACAGCCCGAGCAAGAAGACGAAGGCGCCGAGGCCCCTGAAGCAGAAGAATAGCAGTGTCTGCTACTGCGTCGCGCTCTCTTTGGGAGTAAGGCGATAACGATTACGCCGCCTGTTCGTCACTCGCGGTGCTGTCGTCGTTCGCGTCGTCTGCTTCGCCTGCCGTGTCTTCGGTTGTGTCGTCTGCTTCGCCTGCCGTGTCTTCGGTTGTGTCGTCTGCTTCGCCTGCCGTGTCTTCGGTTGTGTCGTCTTCCTCGCCTGCCGCTTGCTCGCTGTCCGACACGTGATCGGCTTCGTATTCAGCGCGTTCCACATCACCGCCAGCATCCGTCGTTTCATCTCTCTTTTCGTCGCCGTTTACTAACTGGGCCCCTGCGTGCTCGTCGTTGGTGTCGTCCGTTTCGTCGGTCGGTATGACAGTGGGCTCTTGGGAGCGGTCGATCTCGACCAAGGCGGCCGTCTCGCCGGACCCGACGATCGCGGCGTCGCCTCCGACGTGTTTCTCGTAGAACCGCTGGAGTGCTCGTTCCCACGGTTCCGGCTCTGACTGCGTCGATATCGTATGTTCGACTGGTGTACCGACGAATCCACAGTCGACACAGACATACGCCTCGTTCTCGCCCAGCGAGTAGACTTCCAGGTCGCCCCCGCACCGGGAACAGTCCATACAAGCGGGTACAATTGTGAGGAATATAATTCTCCCGGCTATCTTTCTGCGAGGAGAGAATCCCGCCGTTTACCGCGGGAGTGAATCCGACAACGCGGACGCCAACCACCGTCGACAGCAGGCCGGATATTCAACGCCAATCCACACTATTAAGTCGGTTTGCCCACATAGGCTATGTATTGCGGTTGAGGTCACGCGTACCTACGTTGGTTCCATCCAGAACCAGCGACAGGTCTGCGATGGCCTCAACTCGCTCGGAGACTCCGCCTCGAAAATCTGGAACGTCGCACGCTGGACAGCCGACCGCATCTACCAGTACCTCGAATACAAAGGCGAGATACGTGGTGTCGAGGTGTTGAAGGAGAACGAGTGGGACACGTCGAAGACGTGTTCACGGTGTGGCGACGACACGAAATCGAACCGTGTCGAACGTGGCTTGTACATCTGCTCGTCGTGCGGTTTGGTCGGGAACGCGGATTGTAATGGGGCGGAGAACATGCGCCAGAAGATAACTCCGAGTCCTCACGGCGAGGATAGGAGTAACGGCTGCGTGGCACAGCCATCGGTACA
>JBEQBN010000097.1:0-5353 GCA_041639775.1 Halapricum sp. | reverse complement strand
GGCCACATATTAAAAATCCCCCTGAATACGGGGGTGTTTGCTTATATTCCTGTCCGGAAGCTATTCCACGGCTGGCGACCCAAGAGTATCGTATATGCGTCCGTGTCGGTCCTTCAGTCGATACAGCCGGCTTGTCGGCTTTCTCGTATGTCTATCGCTGTTGCTTTCTGTGGCCGTCGGTTCAGCCTCGGCACACGGGGCAGCGCTGAGCGACGGCGGTCGCGAGGCCGTTGCTATCCCGACGTGGCTCTTCCTAGTAACTGGTGGGGCTGCGATTGGCGCGTCGTTTCTCCTTGCGTCCCTTGTCACTGATCGGGAACTAATCAGTGCGGTCCACGACTGGCGCCGCGACCTTTCGATTGGCGGGGAATCGCTCGTGCGGCCGCTTTTCGGTCTGTTCGGTGTTTTTGGACTCGTGTGGGTGTTTGCCGTCGCCCTCTTGGGGCCGTCACGAGGGGCTGCCAACGCCGCGGTCTTGTTGGTGTGGGTCGGGTGGTGGGCTGGGTTCACTATATCGACGTATCTCGTCGGCTCGGTCTGGCCGGCGCTCAATCCCTGGCGGACGCTTGCGGATCGGCTCCCCTCTCTGGAGTCGTCCTACCCTGAGCGGTTGGGCGCTTGGCCGAGCGTCGTCGGCTTACTCGCGTTGATCTGGATCGAAGTCGTCAGCCCTGTCGCGAACGACCCACGAACACTGGCGACGGTCGTCGCAGGATATACAGTAGTCACGCTCGCGGGAGCGGCCACATACGGCTCGGACCGCTGGTTCGAAACGGTTGACCCGATCGCGCGCGTGTTCCGGTACTACGGTCGTCTCGCGCCACTGGCCCGCGAAACCGGATCGATCAAACTGCGGTTGCCCGGAACGGCCCTCGCTGAGACCCGGCTGATCGACGGATTCGACGAGGTCGGGTTCGTTATCGCGCTGGTGTGGGCGACCACGTACGACGGCTTTGTTGCGACACCCGCTTGGGAGTCGGTGGCGGCTCCAGTTGTTAAAGCCGGTATGCCGCCGCTAGCACTGTACCTGTTGGTTCTTGTCGGCGGGTACCTGCTATTCGTGGGCGTCTATGTACTCGGGACGCGGTACAGCCGACGACTTGCGGGAACCTACCTGTCGACGGCGACGCTTGCCCGTCGGTTCGCCCCGCCGCTGTTGGCGATCGCTGCCGGCTATCATCTCGCGCACTACCTGGGCTATTTGCTGACGCTGTCCCCGTCGCTGGCCGCGACAGCGGTGTCGCCGCTGACACTCCGGGCAACTGTCCCTGTGCTTGTCCTGCCGGGCTGGTTCGACGCTGTCGGACTGGCGGCTGTCTTGCTGGGGCATATCCTGGCGATCTGGACCGCCCACGCGGTCGCGTTCGACAGTTTCCCTGGCCGATTGCAGGCGATCCGCAGCCAGTACCCGTTTACTGCCGTTATGATCCTCTATACGATGTCGAGTCTGTTCATTGTCTCCCAACCGACCATCGAACCACCACTCCTATGACCAGTGAAACGTACGACGTACCGCCAGACGACCCAGTATATGAGTGTGCCTACTGTGGCCGACCGTTTCCCGAACAACGGCATCTGGCGCTTCACCGTGGACTCGATCATCCCGACCGCATCGACGCCGAGGAACGGGCGACCTTCGAATCCGCATACGAAGCCGAAGCCGAGCCACTCAAACGCTACCGGATCGCTGCGGTCGGCGTGCTCGTCGTGCTGTATTTCGGCCTGCTGCTGGCGTTCGCGTTGCTGGGCTAATCTGTCCTGACTTGCTGTCTTTGCCGTCCCTACTGTTGGGGGCCAACGCGCAGGTCGGCCGGCGGCTCGCCGGGGAGTTCGTCCCTGTTGTGGCCGGCTTCGAAGTCCGGATCTGGTCCCGTCGGAACGATTCGCTTGGGACTCACGTCGGGATGAGTCGTATAGTAGTGTTCCGTGATATGGTCGATATTTACAGTCTCAGCGATGGCTCCGGTTTGATAGATATCTCGTAGATACGGCCAGAGGGTATCGTACTCGCGGATGAGCTTGTGGTTACACATAAAGTGTGTGTGATAGACCTCGTCGAACCGGACTAGCGTCGTGAACATCGCGATGTCGGCCTCAGTGAGACGGTCGCCAGCGAGATACCGCTGGTCGGCAAGTACCGAATCCCAGTGGTCAAGCGCGTCGAACAGTTCCCCGACGGCTTGGTCGTAGGCGTCTTGGGAATCGGCGAAGCCGGCGCGGTAGACGCCGTTGTTGATCGGCTCGTAGATCGCCTCGATGATCCGATCGATGTCTTCCTGATAGCCCTCTGGATAGAGGGGTACGTCGTTTTCAGCGAGGTCGTCAAACGCCGTATCTAACATCCGCATAATCTCCTCGGATTCGTTGTTGACAATCGTCTCCTCCTGTTTGTCCCAGAGCACGGGTACGGTGACCCGTCCAGTCATCTCCGGGTCGGCCCGTACGTAGACCTCTCGCAGGTAGTCCGTGCCGTTGACCGTATCCGGCGTGCAGCCGTCCTTCTCAGGCGTGAACTGCCAGCCGTCCTCGTCACGGTAGGGATCGACGTAGTCGACCGAAATAACGTCTTCCAGTCCCTTCAGTTTCCGCGTAACGAGCGTTCGGTGTGCCCACGGACAGGCTCGACAGACATAGAGGTGATACCGGTCTGTCTCGGGCTGGAACCGTGCGTCCGGGTCGTCTTGGATCCAGTCGCGGAAGGCGGTCGTCTGGCGCTCGAACTCCCCGTCCTCGTTTGTGGTTCGGTAGGCGTCGGTCCGCCACTCCCCGTCGACGAGCATATTCATATCTCTGTTATCGCCACTCCACACGCAAAAGGGTCGCAGTATCACTCCCGTTACCGCGACTGCGTCGACAAACGCGGCTCGTCTGCCGTGACTTCGGCCTCGACTGTCGCCGTCTCTGCACTGGCTGTGAAGACGTGCCGCCGAGCGTAAAAGAAGTATACGTACGGCACCTTCGCCAGCAGATCGAGGAACGCGAACGTGAGACTAGCAGACGCTACCGTCGTGTATCCCAGTCCTGTTGGGCCCATCATCCAGACGAACGGGTATGCGATCCAGAGTAGTCCAATATGATGTTTCAACAGCGTGAACAGGCCGTGTCGCATTGGATCGTCACCGACAGTGCTGGGGAAGACGAGATACAAGTAGCCAAACAGCGTCAGATGAAACACTGCGGAGACGCCGAACAGCAGCCACTTGAGTGAGTTGGCCGACGCGACAGCTCCGACCCCGATGACGATCATCAGCGCGTCAGCGATCATAACACCGATAATCGATCGCCGGGACGCATTGGCGACGTAGCCGACGAATCCGACCAACAGTGGCGTCGTCACGAGCCAGTCCACGTAGCGAGGCAGCACCAGCGTTCCACCTGCCGTGTCAATATCTCCCACCCCGAGGGCCATTAGTACGTACATCAATCCGGCAAACGCCGGGACGACGACAAGCGCCTGCAGCCAGTTTCGATGTTCAGACCCTTCGATCTCACGGTACAGGAGTCCGAAGACGCCGACTCCGACCAGGAATCCGGCCGCAGTCAGTCCGTAGACGATGCTGACGACGTTCATCGGTTCATCCCCCCATCGGTACGAACGCTCTGGCGCACCTGCCCTGACGTGTCGAGCACGAATGTGTCGATCTGTCCAGTCAATTGACTCACGGCTGTCGACTGGAACTCGGTGATACTGTCAGCGACGGTCCGTACGGTGCGTTGTTGACGTTTCACCGTCTTTACCGAGTCAGTCGCGGTTTCAGCGGTCTGTTCGCTGAGTTCGGTCACCTCGTCAATCGCGCTGGCGGTATGCTGGACCGTCTCGGCCTGATCTGTGGCGGTTCGGCGCATCTCTTCGACGCTGTGTGAAACGTCGTCGATCTCATCGGCGATATTATCGATATCGGCTAGCGTCGATTCGACGGTTTCGCTGCCTGAATCGACGCGCTCGCGGGCCTGTTCGATGGCTTGGGTCACCTCCGCAGTTCGGTCGTCCACTTGCTCGACTGTTTTCGAAATCTCCTGTGCACGGCGCTGTGTCTCTTCAGCCAGAGACTTGACCTCGTCGGCCACGACAGCGAACCCGTTCCCGTCCGCGTTCCCGCCGTCGCCGGCGCGGGCGGCCTCGATGGAAGCGTTGAGCGCCAGCATATTGGTCTGCTCCGCGATATCGGTGATGACATCAACGACCTCGGTGATCTCTCCGATTTCGTCTGCCAGCAACTGCACTTCCTCGACTGCCCCCTCGACATCGTCGGTCATCCGCTCCATCTCCGTCAGTGCAGTCTGGGACGAACTGCGCGCCGTATCGCTGACTGCTGCGACGCTGTCTGCACGGTCTGCGATGTCGTCGATCGTCGCCGCCATCTCTTCTGCAGCGGCACTCACATCGCCAATGTCGGCCGCCACCTGTTCCAGTTCTTGCTCCTGTGTCGCGGTCCGCTCTTTGATCGCCTCGGCACCACTGACGAGACTGTCCATCTCTTCGACGACGCCGGTGCTCGTTGTGACCATCTCGTCGGTTTCAGTCTCGATTCGATCGGCGACAGTAACGACCGTCTGTAGTGTCGACTGGAGATCGTCCATCATCTCGTTGAACGACGTTCCGATCGTCTCCATAGCCGCGTACTCGGTCGCAACGTCCACTCTTTGCGTTAAGTCACCTGTCGCTGCTTGTGACATCCGTTCACCGTACTGTTTGGCTATCGATTCGTACTCGGACGCCATTTCTCTGGCTTCGCGCTCTGCCGCTTCCGCCTCCTCACGAGCCTGTTCGGCTTCGGCCTGGGCCGATTTAAGTTCTTCCTGCGTTTGCTCCATCTCGGCGAGTCGGTCACTGAGTGACCGACGCATCGACTCGATCGAGTCTGCCAGACGACCGAACTCGTCTTGTCGTGTCGAGGTCACTGCAGTGTCGATATCCCCGTCAGCGACCCGTGCAGTCTGGCGCGACATCTCCGAGATACTTGCTACTGTCTCGGCCGCGTTGATCGATCCCAGCGTCAACAGCCCAGCGATAGAAGCCACGACCGTCGAAGCCGCATCGCCGGTCGTGAATCCGACTACAGTAATAAATCCACCGACCGTAATATATCCGATGCCCAACTTAACTCCGTAGTGTCGCCAGATCGCCTCGAACATACTCGCAAGCCATTAGTGTATGATCTAAAAAACGGTGTTGGCCGAGAATCAATTTTGGAAATAGCCAGGTCTGTCTATAAAAGGGAACAGCGCGAGTACCCCGACCCACTGTGGTCGGGGGGTGAAGCGCGTCACCCCGTGCAGTAATCCAAACAATTAATACGACATAGCAGATACATAATAGTAACAGTCAGAAAATAATCTTTAAAGGCAGAAT
>JBEQBN010000096.1:0-5394 GCA_041639775.1 Halapricum sp. | reverse complement strand
TGTGAATACACGCGCAAGCGCGCGCATCAACTTGGCATCGATCTCGTGTTCCTTCCGTCAGGATCGCCGCATCTCAACCCAATCGAGCAGGTCTGGAAATACCTCAAGTGGACGATGGCACCGATCATCGTCGAGGACGAAGACGAGTTCCACGAACTCGTCAAGGACGTGTTCGATCAGGTAACACAGCGAATCAGTTTTGCAAAAGACTGGTGTCAGAAGTTCCTCAATCTGCAAAAGTTTCCTTGATCATTAAGCTCCGAGCGTCCCGCCAGCGAGGAAGATCCCAACCAGTCCAGTGATGTTGTCAGGGATAAACGGTATGACAGCTCCGGCGGCAAACGCCAGCGCGACCGACAGCACAACTGCGAGCACGAACGTTTGTATCGAAAAGACACTCCCGATTTGATCCCCGATCCGCGCTCGTATCCCACTGCTATCGGTGTCGTCGGCTGTGTCCGCCACGTCCGGCCGGTTGTCAACGATGGCATCGAGATCGACTTCGCCGGCTTCGTCCCCGTGGCTCAGCTGGTCGGTGCGCTCGGCCATACCACGCGGTTGGCGGGCCAGGTTGATAGGAATTTGCTCTCCGGAGCCAAAAGATGGTTTCAAGTCCGCGCGAGCGGTAGCCTGGCCTATGCAACCAGGCGACCGGGTTCACGTCGACCGCGGCGAGCAGTCCTATGATGGGGTACTGTTGCCCTCCTCGACCGACGATCATCTCGTGATCAAGCTTGATAGCGGCTATAACGTCGGAATCGACCGTGGAGCCGCCGATATCGACGTTCGCGAGGAAGACGTCTACGATATCGAGGACGCCCAGACCGAGTCGGATAGCTCCGAAATCACTTTCGATGAGGATCTCCCCACGGTGTCGCTCATCTCGACTGGCGGGACAATCGCCTCGACGGTCGATTACCGTACTGGCGCCGTCACCGCCCAGTTCGATGCCGAGGACGTACTCCGGGCTGTCCCCGAACTCGCGGGGCTGGCCAACTACCGCGGCCGCGTCGTCGCGAACATCCTTAGTGAGAATATGACACCCGACGTCTGGCAAGACCTGGCTGTGGCCATCCACGAGGAGATCCAGGCGGGTGCGGACGGCGTCGTCGTTATGCACGGCACTGATACGATGCAGTTCTCCGCGAGCGCGATGGCGTTTATGCTGGAGACGCCGGTCCCGATTGTCTTCACCGGCAGCCAGCGTTCGGCTGATCGACCGTCCTCGGACAACGTGATGAACGCCGTCTGTGCCGTCGAGGCGGCACAGAGCGACGCCGCGGAGGTTATGATCTGTATGCACGCGGATGCATCCGACGAAGTCTGTGCCCTCCATCGGGGCACGCGCGCCCGGAAGAATCATACGTCGCGCCGGGACGCCTTCGAGACTGTCGGGGCGGAACCGCTCGGCGAAGTCGTCTATGCGGACCGCGACGTGTCGTTCCGGCGCGAGTATCGCGAACGCGGCGAGACAGAGCTCGAACTGGCCGCCGACCTCGAAACCGAGGTCGAACTGGTGAAGTTTACGCCCGGCACCGATCCGGCTGTCCTTGAGGCCTACAGCGACAAAGACGGGATCGTCCTTGAGGGGACTGGACTCGGCCACGTCAACACTGACTGGATCGAGTACGTCGATGATCTTACTGCGGACGGCACGCACGTCGTTATGACCAGCCAGTGTCTGGAAGGGCGAGTCTGTGACCGGGTCTATGACACGGGCCGTGACCTGCTTGCGGCGGGCGTAATCGAGGGCGAAGACATCCTACCCGGCACTGCAAAAGTCAAACTTATGTGGGCACTCGCGAACACTGAGAACGTCCCGAAAACAATGGGAACTGATCTCGCGGGTGAGATTCAGGACCGCTCAGTGCCCTGGACGTAGTGCCCTGTTTCGGTCGATTGGGTCCGTCTATACCGATCTCATCCTAAATTGTCCGTGCTATCGAGTATCTCGGTTACCGCGTCGCGCCACTTATGTGGGTTATACCAACCACAGCCCTCACACCCGATGTCGTCCTCGTACTCCGGTCCACCCCTGTAGTAAAACTTGATCCCCAAAAACGGCGGGCGCTTGCCAGTCTCAACGCACCGTTCACACTTCCGGCTTTTCATCAGGTTGTTCCTACTTGATAGTATCTGGAAGTGGTCTCTGAGTTCGTCGTCAGTCATCTCCTCGTAGTCGAAATCTTCCGATTCGTCCCACCGAATGCGCGGTTTCCGGTGGTCGACCTCGGCCGTTCCCCCGGGGCTTGAGAGATCGAACGCATCGCGGTGGTCATACAGCTCTCTTACTCGCTGTTTGAACGACTCCGGCATCTCCTGGCGGGTGATCGGTTTCGCGCTCGGAAACGCGTATTTGAGCCTTCGGTGTGTGGTTTCCTCCCCGCAGGACTCGCAGTAACGTCTGTCGTATTCCCCTTTCCCGCCGGTGTTGCTGACGAACTCGAATCCTTCATCACGGAAATCACGAATATACGCAGCAGGTTGCGAGCCCGAAAGCTCACATTCAGAACAGTGCCAGTTCAAGTCCGAGAGCACGTCGAAAGTGCGCCCTTTCTTCGTGTTCATCGACGACGGATTCCAGTCGTCAACGACGACGAACTCCTTCGCTCGCTCCCCCCAGTCGGTGAGACACAGCCGATCCTGTCCGGTTCGCTCGACCAACCCCTGCTCGAGGCTCGTCTCCAGAATCGGAACCAACTCGTCTTCGTTGATCCCCGTCTCCGATTGTAACGTCTCCTGGCTCGCTCCATCGTCAGAGAGCAACTCGAAGAGACGCTTTCTGGCGCCGTCTTGGCGGAGCTTCTGTATGAGCCCGGCAGTCGTGTCTTCCATACCGCTTCGTCTGCCATACCTGAAGCAGACACATAACAATACCGCTGTTTCGTGCGCCCGTGTGACTTATCGAGACTGGGTAAACTACCTTGTTTTCTGGCTTCGAACCGCCGAGATAGTCACTCCTCACACGTTTGTCCGGTGCAAAAGTAGTCCCGGGCGGATTCGAACCGCCGTCAGAGGCTCCAAAGGCCTCTATGATTGGCCGCTACACCACGGGACTGCAACGTCCACACGAGAGTATGTCCTTCGGGGTGTTATACTTTCTTTTCTGATCCGGGGTTGCCAGCCTCAATCGGACGCTTCGATCTTGGGCTCGAGACACTCACAGACGTCGTTTTCTGGGTCAAAGCAGTCCGGACAGTTATCGTTTCGGTCGACGATCGTATCCAGCCGCTCGGCGACAGTCTCGTCGATGACGCTTTCGAGGGTGCGGGCCTCGGCCCGAAAGTCCTCGACTTCCAGCACCTGCAGGAGAAATCGCTCGATGATACAATATGTCTCCAGCGCGTCCCGTGCCTGTCGGATGCCGTCGTCAGTCAGATCGACTCCCTTGTATTTCTCGTGTTCGACGAGCCCCTCGCTTTCGAGTTTGCCGACCATCTCGTTGGCGCTTGCGGGACTGACGTCCAGTCGATCAGCGATTGACCCGGTCGAGGCTCGCCCGTCCTCGACTTGTTGGATCAGGTAGATTGCCTTGAGATACTGGTCTGCCGTGTTCATTGTTCCTCCATAAGCTCCGTCACTTCTTCGACGCCCTCGGCCTCCTGCTCGCGGATCGACTCTAGTGTCGAGAGCAACCGCTTACGGTCGACACCGAATTCAGTCGAACTCGCTTCGATCGCTTCGATCAGATCGTCGTAGAACTTGTAGGTCGTCTCCTCGTTGCACAACTGATCGTAGAGCACGTCGTCGAAGTCGCTGTCGGCCTCGTAGGTCGCCTCGACTAGCGTCTCGATTTCCTCGAACGGCACCGTCTCCGCGTCTAGGTCTGCGATGAGTTCTTCGAGCTGATCGCGATGAGTCGCCGACTCCTCGGCCGCCTCGGACATATATGTCACGACGGCCGTCTCGCCCGCGATGGCTTCAGCGTGTTTCGACGCGCGTGCTTCGACGACTTCTTCGAGGACGATCCCGATCTGCAGCAGGCGTGCGAGCTGGTGGTCCGACGCCAGCGACATACCGACACTCACGGGTCCGTTCCCCCCGCTGGATCGAAGCGTGTCTGCATAGCCGTGGGTCAGAGTGGCGCGGCCTTAAGCCGTTCCCTCGATTGGCTGTCCCTGTCGGACGACCGACTGCGAGACTGCCGTAGGTCGGCCGCGAGGTCGCAGTCGCCAGGTCTGTCTGTCGGTCCACCGGCCGTTTCGCAAGACTTTCCCTGAACGGCCCTGTCACTCACGGTCGTGAGCCGTCTTCGTCATCCCCTCGTACAGGTCGGTCTGGCCGTCTTGCTGACGCTCCCGTGGACGGGAACGGTCGCGTACAACTTCGTTGCCCCTGTTGTTTTCGGCGCGAGTCCGATTCACCTCGCAACCGGACTTGAAGTCCTTACTACGGGACTGGCCGTTCTCGGGGCGTCGTTCCTGCTCGCGTGGGCGGCCGAAACGGCCGAAAAGGACGTCCCGCGGGCCTTTGCCATTGCTGTGCTCGCAATCTTGGCTGTCGCACCCGAGTACGCCGTCGACGCGCTGTACGCCTGGAACGCCGGGGCCGGCGGCGCGACCACCGAAGCCTGTGCCGCCGGGGCCGCACAGGCCGCCGACGCTTGTCACGACGCCAACCTTGCGGTCGCGAATATGACCGGCGCCAACCGAATCCTCATCGGTATCGGCTGGGCCGGGATCGCCTTCTACACGGTCTGGCAGGCCTACAAGACTCGCGACCCCGCCGTCGAGAAACGCGACGGATTCCTCACGGATGTCATCCACATCGACCGCGGGCTCTCGACGGAGATCGCCTTCCTGCTGGCCGCGACGGTCATCGCCTTCGCCGTCCCGCTCGCGGGCGGCATCGGTATGTTTGATACACTTTTGCTGGTCAGTCTCTACGTCCTCTACATCGGAATCGTCGTCCGCGGTGACGTCGAGGAGGGCGAAGAACAGGTCGGCGTCCCCGCGTACTTCCAGGCCAAGCGCCGGGCGATGCGGATCCCGATCGTCCTCGCGCTGTTTGTCTACTCTGGACTGATGATTTTCATCGCCGTTGAGCCGTTCGCGCACGGACTGGAAGCGATCGGCGTCGCCATCGGCGTTCCCGAGTTCTTTATGATTCAGTGGATCGCGCCGCTGGCCAGCGAAGCCCCGGAACTGATCGTCGTTGCCGTGCTCGTCAACAAGGCCCGTTCGACCGCCGGGTTTAACGCCCTGATCTCCTCGAAGCTCAACCAGTGGACGCTGCTGATCGGGACGATCGCCGTCGTCTACTCGCTAGGGCTGGGATCGCTCGGAACCCTGCCTTTCGACACCAAACAGACTGCGGAGATCTGGATCACCGCCGCACAGTCGTTTTTCGCGCTGTCGATCCTGATCAACTTCGAGATGTCGATGCGCGAGGCCG
>JBEQBN010000095.1:0-5425 GCA_041639775.1 Halapricum sp. | reverse complement strand
GACCTCCGATTCTGGGTGGCTCATAGCCACCTACAAATTTTTTCCAGAGATGAAAGTAGATTTCTAAATACATCTTATAACTACATATTTAATGTAACTATTTTTAATGTCAAACATATAATCTCAATGTCATATATACTCATAAATCAGGGGTACAAACTGGCCACGCTGAATATCTGTCCATCCTCCCGTAACTTACTTAATTGTTAGTATTGTAATGGATTGTAGACATCAAATGACGAAATCGCAACTGGTATCCCAAGGAGAGACACCACTATGAGCGATGGTCCCTCTTCGGAGGTCGCGAGTCACGAATCGCCGTCAAACGTCCTGTGTGCCTTTCCAGCGGTCGGTTCGTCGCGAGACGCCCACTGCCAGCGCCTGTTGACCCGGGAGGGGGAGCCCGGAACGGTCATCGGCGTCACAGTCGCGACGTCGCCCGGCGAACGCCTGGCCGAATGGCGCGACGCGATCGACCCCTCGCGTACGCAGCTTTCCTTTGTGGATGTCACTCACGGCGGTCGCTCCGCGGCGATGTCGTCCGACGGTCTCGGCGACTGGGACCGGATGCCCGCTGATGTCGTCGAAATCGAGGAGATGGACCTTCGACGACTCGGGACCGAGATCACGTCGCAACTGCGACAGGCGTCCGAGGCCCCTGTCGTCCTCTGCTTTGACTCGCTGACTGACATTCTCCAGTTTGCGTCCCAGGAACGGATCCACCGATTCCTGAACGTGCTCACGGCCCGTGTCGATGAGACCGGCGCCTACGCACACTACCATATCGACTCGGACGGGCACGCCGACCGAACGTTCGAAACGCTGGCACCGGTTTTCGACGAAACTGTCTCGGCTGGGGCCGAATGGGGATAAGGCAGTTCGTCCCCGCCGCTCTCGCTCTACTATCCCTGACTTTTCCCGGTCGATTTTTCACCCTGCCGTCGGTACCACGGATACGATGACTGCCGCGCCCGACGTCGTGTTGGTCAGCTCCTCTGATGAGACACAGCGGCGCCTGATCACGAACGCACTCAGAGATCGACTACCGGTTCGAACCGCTACGGGTGCTGAAACGACCGTTGCGAGTCTTGATGACTCGATTGCCGTCGTTGTCGTCGACGCTACCACGGTCGCCCTCTCCGCGGGCGCGCTCGATATGGACGACGAGCGTACGTTCCATCAGGTGCTGTGGCTTGACGGCGCTGGAGAGACGACTACTGAGCAGGCGGACGCTGTTCTCGACCGTGATGCGTCTGGCGAAGCAATCCGAACCACAGTCGAGCGGTTACAGCTCCGCGCTCGATACGATCGGCTACTCACTACCTTCTATGAACTCGCCGTTGTCGGTGAGAGTACGGACAGTCCATCGGATCCCGCACCTGACCGCGAACAGGAACTCGAAGCGATCAAACGCGACCTCGATCGGGTTGCGGCGCAACTCGACGACAGCGATGCGTTCGACATCGCACTCGATGAGTGACTACTGACTGACAGACGGTCTCGATGTCTATCACTGCGGCAGCTACTGACTACCGCCCGTCCACCGCAACCGGACCCGCGAGCCGGGGCTGACCGAGAATCGTTCGTCGCCTCGACCCTGGTTGACCGCCAGTTCGACGTTGCCGTGGCTGCCGACGGTCACGAGACGGCTCTCTTTTTCAACCGCGGCGTAGGTCCGGCGGGCCGGCGCCCACGCCCCGTTGACGGTCACGTCCGAGCCAAACTGCCCTTCCAGATATTCGCCGGGGATGTTCGTAATCACGTTGCCGAAGTCGTCGACGACCAACACCTCACCCGTCACACCGTTATCGCGCTCGGTCGGCTCCGGGAACTGCAACTCGACGTGCTCCGAGACGCGCTCGAATTGCTCGCTGGTCTCAAAGGAGTCAATCCCTGCCTCGTGGACGGTCGCCGCCGCCGGCGCGAACACGTCTCGGCCGTGAAACGTCGTGCTTCCGGGGTCTGCATACGCGAGCTTGAAGACCTCGAAATCCGCAGCGAGTCGCCGAGCGGCCGGCAAGAGCACGCCGTTATCCGGACCGACAAGCACGTGCTCACCGGCACGGACGGCGATCGCGGCCCGGTCGGTCCCGACGCCGGGATCGACGACGACACAGTGGACTGCCGGCGGGAAATACGGCAGCATCTCCCGGAGCCAGAAGGCCGCGGCTGCGACGTTCTGGCGTGGAAGATCGTGCGCGATATCCACGAGTCGGGCGTCGGTGTCTTGGAGAAGTACGCCTTTCATCGCTGCTGGATAGGGCGACCCGAAGTCAGAACTCAGCGTGATCATCTGGCCGCTCGTATGATCCCATTCCGTTTAGGTTTGCGGGAGCGCGCGGTCACTCCCCGCCGATGGTTTCGCTGGCGGCTTCCCACCGCTCGGCGACATCGTCTTGGGCGACAGTGTTGAGCCGCTGGACGCCGTTTATCTCTTCAATCACGTCGACAACGGGATCAGGTACGCGCCCGCGCCAGGGATCACCGTCGATTATACTCTCGCGGATATCGGTCCCTTCTAGACGCTCGCGGTCGAACATCGGGGACTGGTTGACCTCGATCCCGCTTTCCTCGAACAGTTGGATGACCAGCGGGTTGTTCGAGTAGACGACATCGAAATCTGGACACATACTCTCAACGTGGCTGACCCAGACGGCGTTGCGCTCGATGTCTTCGATCGGGACGACGTAGGTGACAAGGTCGTGTTCACGCTCGAACTCCCGGACCGCCTTGGTAAGCATCATAATTCGCTCGCCCGCGGTAAATGGATTCTTTACAGTGTGAGAGACGTCTGCGCTCCCGATGCCGAGAACGAGTTCCTCAACCGATTCGGCGATGTGCTCGACCATTGTGTGGTGGCCGTTGTGGTACGGCTGGAAGCGACCGATGTAGAACCCGCGAGTCATAACTTTGCTAAACACGTCGGCGCGACGTTCCATAAACTCCCCGAGTCGACCGGCCGGTCAGTAGCGTATTTGATCCACACTCAACTTTGGCGAATATTGGGGTATCGACGGCTCTGTCCCAACGGTGTCGGTGACGGCTCGTTCAGCCGAGGGGAGAAAGTATATCAGTCGACAGACCTTGACTGTTGGTGACAGCAACGACTAGAATGAACGAACATACAGACACCGACGACGTCCCCGACGAAGACGGCACGGCGGCCGACAACGAGTCTGAACCCGCCGTCGACGACGAGACCGAGGAGTCGTCACCTCGGACGGGACGCGACGAGACCGTCGAATCGGCCACCGACGAGGTCGAGACAGGAGCCGACGATGTGACGACTGTCGACACGATCGACACCGACTCCGACGAAACGGAAGGTGCCGCTCCGGAGGGTGAGGACTCCGAGACCGACCTCGGCAGTGACGTCTCCGTCGAGGGTGAGGCGGCAACAGTCGCTGAGGACGAAGAGGACCTCCTGGGTGGTCTCGACGTCGAGACGACCGAGGAGATCGAGGTGCCCGACCGCCTAGTCGATCAGGTCATCGGCCAGGATCACGCTCGGGACATCGTCAAGAAGGCGGCCAAGCAGCGTCGCCACGTGATGATGATTGGCTCGCCCGGGACCGGCAAGTCGATGCTCGCGAAGGCAATGAGCCAGTTGTTGCCCAAGGAGGATCTGCAGGACGTTCTGGTCTATCACAACCCCGACGACGGCAACGAGCCGAAAGTCCGGACGGTGCCTGCCGGCAAGGGTGAACAGATCGTCGACGCCCACAAGGAGGAAGCCCGCAAGCGTAACCAGATGCGGTCGTTCCTGATGTGGATCATCATCATCGCTATCTTCGGCTACGCGCTGTTTTTCGCCCGGAGTATACTGCTGGGCATTCTCGCGGCCGGGATCGTCTTCCTCGTCTTCCGCTATATGAACCGCGGGTCCGACGCGATGATCCCGAACCTGCTGGTCAACAACGCAAACCAGCAGGTCGCTCCCTTCGAAGACGCGACCGGCGCCCACGCCGGCGCACTACTGGGTGACGTCCGCCACGACCCCTTCCAGTCCGGCGGTATGGAGACGCCCAGCCACGACCGCGTCGAGGCCGGTGCGATCCACAAGGCCAACAAGGGCGTGCTGTTCGTCGACGAGATGAACACCCTTGATATCCGGTCCCAGCAGAAGCTGATGACCGCGATCCAGGAGGGCGAGTTCTCGATCACGGGCCAGTCTGAGCGTTCCTCGGGCGCGATGGTCCAGACCGAGCCCGTCCCGACCGACTTCATTATGGTCGCGGCGGGCAATCTCGACGCAATGGAGAATATGCACCCCGCGCTCCGCAGCCGGATCAAAGGCTACGGGTACGAGGTGTATATGGACGACACCATCGAGGACGAACCGGAGATGCGTCGCAAGTACGCCCGGTTTGTCGCCCAGGAAGTCGAGAAGGACGGCCGCTTGCCACACTTCACCGAAGAAGCTGTCGAGGAGATCATCCTCGAAGCCCGCCGGCGCGCCGGCCGGAAGGGGCATCTCACCCTCAAGCTGCGTGATTTGGGTGGGTTGGTCCGTGTGGCGGGCGATATTGCCCGCGCCGAGGACAAGGACTTCACCGAGCGCGAGGACGTGTTGCAGGCCAAGCGACGCTCCCGTTCGATCGAACAGCAGTTGGCGGACAACTACATCGAACGCCGCAAGGACTACGAGTTGACCGTCAACAAAGGCGACGTGGTCGGTCGCGTCAACGGCCTCGCGGTTATGGGCGAGGACAGCGGGATCGTGATGCCCGTGATGGCCGAAGTGACGCCCAGCCAGGGGCCCGGCGAAGTGATCGCTACCGGGAAACTGCAGGAGATCGCCGAGGAGGCCGTCCAGAACGTCTCGGCGATTATCAAGAAGTTCTCCGACGAGGACATCTCCCAGCGGGACATTCACATCCAGTTCGTCCAGTCCTACGAGGGCGTCGAAGGTGACTCTGCATCAGTCACCGTGGCGACGGCCGTGATCTCGGCGCTGGAGGACATTCCCATCGAGCAGGACGTCGCTATGACCGGCTCGCTGTCCGTGCGTGGGGACGTGTTGCCAGTCGGCGGCGTCACTCACAAGATCGAGGCCGCGGCCAAGTCCGGCATCGACCGGGTGATCATCCCCGCGGCAAACGAGCAGGACGTGATGATCGAAGACGAATACAAAGAGCAGATCGAGATCATCCCTGTCCAGCATCTCTCGGAGGTGCTGGAGGTCGCGCTGGCGGGCGAACCCGAAAAAGATTCGCTGGTCGATCGACTGCGCTCGATCACCGGCCAGGCGCTGGATCGCCAGGTCGGTCCCGGATCGCCCAGCCCCCAGTAGATGGCTGCACCCCAGTGGGCCGCCTTCGTCGGGCTCACTGGACTCGTTGTGACGGCGTTTCTCGTTCTCGCGTGGCTCTCCGCCGGAGTGGTTCGTGACCCGCCGACGATCGACTGGCAGTTCACGCCGGGC
>JBEQBN010000094.1:0-5425 GCA_041639775.1 Halapricum sp. | reverse complement strand
GACGGCGCGATACCGGGCTAGGTGGGGGCCGGCCGGACATTCAAATACGAGTCCGTCCCACCAGGAGACGTGTCTCGTGGCCTGTCACCTGTCGTGGGTGTAGTATTGCTCGTGATCGTGACTGTCGGACTGGCTGGTATCGCCGGTGGGGCCGTTCTCGGATCGGACACGACAGAGCAACCCCCGCGCGTTCACTTTACCGTCAGTGCCCAGGCAGACGCCGATCGAATCACGTTCACCCACGACGGTGGAGAAACGGTCTCCACAGAGAAGCTGACATTACGGATCGAAGTTGATGGCGAGCCGCTCGCACAGCAACCGCCGGTCCCGTTTTTTGCCGCTGATGGGTTTGTGAGTGGGCCGACTGGACCGTTCAACCCGGCTGCAGATCCGGCGTGGACGGCCGGCGAGAGTGCGAGTATAGCACTCGCGAGCACCAACGCGCCGCTGCTGGCTCCTGGCTCGACAGTGTCCGTCACGATTGCGACCGACCAGGGGGTGATCACACGGCTAGAGACGGAAGCGGCCTGATCAACGCCGGGTGGGTGGCCCGCTTGCGACGCTCCGTTCGGTTTCGACAAGTCCCTCGATATCGGCTACCGTAGACGCCCCGACGAGCGGCGCAAGCGTCTCAAACGCGCTGCCTACCTGCGCCGTCGCTGGCGGTTGCCAGCCTGTCGGCGCCCGTATCGGCACAGCAGTACCGAGTTCGACTGCCGCGCCTGCGAGCGACCGGACCTGAGAATCGGGGAGCGATCGCATACGTCCAGCGAGCGTTCCGGCAATGCCCGCAAGCGGTGCGAGTTCGAGAGCCCGAGGAGAGCGATCCAGCGACGACGCGTCCCGTTCAGAGCGGATACCCGTCGAGGACACACTGGTTGTGGTGGTTCGCTCGTAGATAGACACAGAGGCAGCCGAGAGGTGTCGATGAGCCTCGGCGAGCGCCGGGGCTTCCTCCACGACGCCATCGAGATGTGAGAATGCACGTGCCTGCAGGAGGTCTCCGTCGAGAATTGCGGCAACAGTGTTGCTTGCGTACGCCGAGGAAGACGATGGTTCGATCAGGCTGTCGTCCGCCAGCGCAATCGCGTGAAGGTACTGATGGAGAGCCGAATACTCGACGGCGAGAACGCCGTGGCGAAGTTGCACGTCAGATACGGAGCTCACGTGGGCGGTCAGCACCTCGAGCAAGCGGCCCGGAAACTGCCACGGGACCGATCGGGACAGCAGATCGGTGAGCCGATCACCGACGGAGAGATCCGTCTCGATTGACTCCGCGAGGAGCCCAACCAGCGCTTGGTCGTCGACGAATATGGATGCCATCCCTGGCTAGGTGCTGACTGAATAATCATTCAGCACGATGAAAAAGATTTCGACTCGGCAGCACTGACACTGTCACCAACTGTCACCGCTCGGCGTATGCTCACTCTTCGAGTACTTCCGCAACAGTCGTGATCGCGCGTGGACTCCCCGGTCGGGCCCAGACCACCTTTTTCATCGTCGGGTTCGCAAGCGAACCACTCCTCGAAAAAGCTGGAGCAAAAAGGCCGCGGCTCCTTCCAGTCGCCGCGGTGAAACGCCTCGCTCCGCTCGGCGTATGCCTGTCCAGTTCTACTCTTCGGGTACTTCCGCAACAGTCGTAATTGCCCGTGGACTCCCCGGTCGGGCCTGCTGGATGTGGTGTTCGAAGTCCTCGAAGCCGGCTTCCAGGAACATCCGATCGGCCTCGTCCTTGTCGTAGAACAACATAATCGCGTCGGCGAGTTTCTGGAAGACGGTATTCGCGGGATAGTCCGGGCCAACGATCAGCACTTTACCGCCGGGCTTGACGACGCGTCGACACTCCTCGAGAGCGTCGACCGGGTTAGGCCAGTACTCGATCGATCCCGACGACCAGACGACGTCGAAGGTGTCGTCCTGATAGGGAAGCCGTTCGGCGTCACCGCGGGTAAATCGAACGGGGCCGCTGCGGCCGAACTTCGCGTAGGCTTTCTCCAGTTGGTGGGGACTCTGATCGAGTCCATAGACGGTCTCGACGTGCTGAAGCAGCCCCTCAGTTGCGAAGCCAGTGCCACAGCCGACATCGAGCACGCGCTCGTCGCCGTCCAGTTCGAGCCAGCCGATGGCTTCATCGCGCATCTCCTCGTTCCAGATGAAGGGGTTGATCCGGTCGTAGACCTGCGAGAGATACTTGTAGAAGACCCGTGCTCGGCCCTTGTGTTCGAGAACGCCCATCGGGGACACGTTAGAACCAGGTCATCATAATCTCCCGGATTCAAGGTTGGGACTTCGCAACTACCAAATAGGCGGTCTCACAACTGGCATACGACTAGACAATGCCACGGGAACAGGTCCTCAAGGATATCAAAGCGGCCGAAAAGGAGGCGGAAGACATCGTCGCCAACGCCGAGGCCGAACGCGAAAAACGGATCGAAGAGGCGCGCGAGCGCGCCGAACAGATCCGTAGCGAGGCCGAGCGGGAGGCCGAGGAGATGGCCGACGAGCGCCTCAACGAGGCCCGCGAGGAGATCAAAGCCGAGCGCGAACAGATCGTCGAGGAGGGCAAAAAGGAGAGCGAACGCCTCGAGGAGCGCGCCGAACAGCGGCTTGACGAGGTCGTCGAGCACGTCGTGTCGCTGTTCGAGGAGGAGGTACATGCTCAGGCCTGAGCGGATGAGTCGGGTTTCGGTGACTGGCTCGAAGCGCGTAATGGACGACGTGATCGAGGCCGTCCACGATCTCGATCTGGTGCATCTCAGCGACTACACCAACGAGATCGAGGGGTTCGAACCCGGCAATCCGCTCGAAGGCGCCGACAGGTATTCCGAGAAGCTCGTGACCGTCCGGGCGCTGAAAAGTACTCTCGGAATCGAAGACGACTACGAAGGACCGACACACGTTGTCACTGACGAAGACCTCGACGACGAACTCGAGGACGTCCGTCAGGAAGTCAACGCCCTCGACGATCGACGAGAAGAACTCCGAAGCGAGTTGCGGTCGGTCGAGGAAGACATCGAGCAACTGGAACTGTTTGTCCAGCTGGGGATCGACCTCGATCTACTCGATGGCTACGACAGTCTCGAAGTCGCCGTCGGCGAGGGCGACCCGGACGACGTAACGGCTGAACTCGAATCGAGCGAGATCGAGACCTTCGATGTGGCCGCGCAAGGCGAAGCGATCGCGGTGTTCGCATACGTCGACGATCCGGGCGTGCTCGAAGACGCGCTCGTCGGCGCGACGTTCAGCGAGGTCGCGATCCCGGACGGTACCGGGGACCCGGCCGAGTATCTCAAGGATCGTCGGCATCGCAAACAGCAGCTCGAATCAAAGCTCGACACCGTCAAGGACGAACTCGACGACCTACGTCTGGAAGTCAGCGGGTTCCTGCTGGCCGCCGAGGAGAAGCTGACCATCGCCGTCCAGAAGCGCGAAGCGCCACTGTCCTTTGCGACGAGCGACAACGCGTTCGTCGCGGAGGGATGGGTTCCGACCCAAGAGATCGACACACTCAAAGAAGCCGTCGAGACGGCCGCGGACGGCAAGGTCGAGATCGAGGAACTCGAACAGGCGACGTACGACGAAGACGGACATCCCGAAGAGACCGAGTCGGTCGAGGGCGGCTCCGGCGGGTCCGCAGTGACCGACCGCGAGCCGGACCGGACGGACGGCCCGGTTGCGAGAGAACGCACACAGGACAGCGAGGAGACTGCCGCCGACGGTGGATACGTCCCCCTGTCCGAGGACAAGCCGCCGACCGTCCAGGACAATCCGGGCGGCGTCAAGCCCTTCGAGGCACTGGTCGAAGTGATCAATCGGCCCAAATACACGGAACTCGATCCGACGATCGTCCTGTTCCTGACGTTCCCGGCCTTCTTCGGGTTTATGATCGGGGATCTCGGGTACGGGCTCCTCTATATGGGGATGGGCTACTGGCTGATGAAAAACGTCGACAGCGACGTGCTGGCGAGTCTCGGCGGCATCGCGCTGTGGGCCGGCGGCTTCACCGCGCTGTTCGGCGTCCTGTACGGTGAGATATTCGGCCTCCACTGGCTCGGCGAGTTCGTCTGGAACGGCCATCCGCCGATCCACAAGGGCCTACAGCCGTACTACATCGCCTACGCGCAGGCGTGGCTGCTGTTGAGTATCGTCGTCGGCGTGCTCCATCTCGTTGTGGGCCGACTGTTCGACTTCGTCAACAAGCTCCACCACGGTGTCACGGAGGCGTTCGTCGAGAGTGGCTCCTGGATTATGATGACTGTCGGGCTCTGGCTGTGGGTGTTCAGCAAACAAGTGCCCGCACCGAAACCGGACTTTATGTTTTATGTCTTCGCCGAAGGGGGGACGACGCTAACGTTCCTTCCGGAGACAGTCACCGTCGAGTCGAATATGACCGCGATCGAACTCGGCTTTACCGGCTTCCCGCCGATTGTCGGCACTGTCGGACTCGCGCTGCTGGGCGTTGGGCTTGTCCTCGGATTCAAGGCCGAAGGCGGGATCGTGATCATCGAAAGCATCACTCAGACGTTCGGTCACGTCGTCTCCTACACCCGACTGGCCGCGGTTGTGCTTGCGAAAGCCGGTATGGCCCTGGCGGTAAACCTGCTGGTGTTCGGTGCGACGCTGACCGAGGAAGGGGAGTTCCACTTCCTGTTCTTCAATCCTGAAGCGCACGGCGAAGTCGTCTTCGGCGGCCTGGTCAACGGCACCGGACCGGCCGAGTTGATCCTCGGTGGACTAGCTGGAATCGTCGTCCTGCTGCTCGGCCACCTGCTGGTGCTCGTGCTGGGGATCTCCAGCGCGGGGCTGCAGGCAGTGCGTCTCGAATACGTCGAGTTCTTCGGGAAGTTCTACGACGGCGGCGGGACAGTCTACAACCCGTTCGGACACGAGCGGAGCTACACTGTCAAAGAGTAGCCGCTTGAAGCTGCGTTGTCAGAACTCACTGCAGTCCTGCGATATTGTGACGTTGTGATATCGAAAGAAACCGGACAAGTCCAACGCTTTTGGGAAGTTTTATAGGGTCGCTGTTGCGACTAGCAACCGTCCGAAAACACGAGAATAGCGACACACATACTTATGATTCCAGAACTATTCGCACCACTGTTCGTTGTACTGCAGGAGAACGCAACTGCCGCAGCACCGGCGATTCCCGAGAACCACTTTTCGCTTGGGATGGCAGCGCTGGCGGTCGGGCTCGCCGCGTTCGGTGCGGGATACGCGGAGCGTGGGATCGGTGCCGCAGCCGTGGGCGCAGTCGCCGAGGACGACGATATGTTCGGTCGTGGGCTGATCCTCACAGTCATCCCGGAAACGCTCGTCATTCTCGCGCTGGTCGTCGTGTTCCTCACGCTGTAACACGGGCTGACCATTTATGAGTCTCGACAGCGTCACAGAAGACATCAAAGAGCAGGCTCGCGCACGTGCG
>JBEQBN010000093.1:0-5430 GCA_041639775.1 Halapricum sp. | reverse complement strand
AGGCGGTGACGAGCCAGCGGTTGGCGTCGAGTAACACCCAGAGCAGCCGCGAGCTCTCGCCGGCCCGCTCGCGCATCGTATCGCTCGGCTGCTGCCCGGACACGCCCCGAGTCTACAGCTGTCGACCGGAAAAAACTACGTATGGGGAACGCGCCGCTACTGCTCGTCGGACTCGTCGCCGGATTCCCCGCCGTCCGCGAGCACGAGGTCGTCGTCCATCCGGCGTTCGTGCCAGCGGAACTCCCGGCTGTAGAGCCCGTCCTCTTTGAGATCCCACGGATCACCGTCGGTGATACGCTGTCCGTACAGCCACGAGGAGACGACGTTCCAGACGAAGATGAGCTGGCCGGCAAGCAGAATAAAGGCCCCGATAGTAGCCGACTGGTGGAGTACGGTAAAGAGATCGATCGGGCCGACCGAAACCAGATTATAGGTCGCGTATCGGCGTGGCATCCCCAGGTACCCGAGGATGAGCATCCCGAAAAAGGTCACGTTCGTGCCGATCATCGTCAGCCAGAAGTGCCACTTCCCGAGCGTCTTCTGGTACATCTTGCCGGTGTAGATCGGGAACCAGTAGTAGATCCCGGCGAAGACCGCGAATCCGATCGCACCCATAATCACGTAATGGAAGTGTCCAACTACGTAGTAGGTGTCGTGTAGCAAGTAATCGACGGGGATTGTCGCCAGGAATACCCCGGTGACACCGCCGATGATGAAGTTCGCGACGAAGCCGATCGAAAACAGCATCGGTGTCGTCAGTCTGACCTTGCCGTTCCACATCGTCGTGATCCAGTTGAAGGTCTTGACTGCGGATGGTATCGCAATCGCTAACGAGACTGCCATAAACGACACCTGCAGACGCGGGTCAATGCCCGTTGAGAACATATGATGTGCCCACACACCAAAAGAGAGAACGCCGATGGCCAGCGTCGAGTAGACGACGAACTTGAACCCGAACAGCTTCCGGCCCGAGAACCGCGGGATAATGTAGCTAATCAGTCCCATCGGTGGTAACACAAGAATGTACACTTCGGGATGGCCGAAAAACCAGAACAGGTGTTGCCAGAGAATTGCACCTCCGCCATCAGCCGCGAAGAAAGCCGTGCCGACGTTGCGATCCAACAGCAACATCACGAGTGCGCTGCCCAAAAGCGGGAACGCAAACAAGATTAGCCCCGACTGGGTGAGCATCGTCCAGGAGAAGATATCGAGATTTGCCCAGGTAACCTCCTCGTCGCGCTCGGTGAAGATAGTCGCGATGAAGTTGATTGCTCCCATCGTCGCGGAGACGCCGGTGAGGTGCAACCCGAGAATCATTAGGTCCGCGCCGATCATTGGCTGTTCGGCCGATAATGGCGTGTACATCGTCCAGGAGGTCTGTGCAGCCTCGATCCCCGGGATGAAAAAGCCACCCCAGATCAGCAGCGCCCCGGGGGGCAACAGCCAGAAGGCGATGGCGTTGATTCGTGGGAACGCCATATCGTCGGCCCCGATCAAAAGCGGGACGAAGTAGTTCCCGAACGCCGCGATGACCGGCGTGCCAAACAGGAACAACATCGTGATACCGTGGCTTGTCAGCAAGGAGTTGTACATCGAGGCAGAAATAATATCTTCACCAGCCCACAGCAGCTCCGTCCGCATCAGGATGACCATAATTCCGCCGACAGAGAACGCGACGAGCGCGTACGCGCCGTAGAGAATCCCGATATCCTTGTGATCGACCGTTGTGAGCCAGCGGGTTATGCCACCCGGTTTCTCGCTGTGTCCATAGGACGTCTCCTCGCCGGTGAGACTACTGGCCCCGCTCGACATCGGCGCATACGAGCGCCAATTTTCCATACGGGTGAGTAGTGCCGTGACGGCGACGAGGAAGACCCCCATCAGCACGGTGATCGCGATCTGTCCGCTTGCCATATCGGCTATTCGGGTCCGGGGGGTAAAGAAACGTTAGGGTCAGTTACGGTTTTGCCTTGAAATATCACCCCTAATCTAAGGGGTACTTAAACTGCTAGCGTGGAAGAGGCAGCTCTCGAAGTGTGGCCGATGCCAGCTACGGAGCCGTTTCGGTGTCGTCGCTTTCGTCGGGCTGGACGGTCGCAGTCTGGGCGTGGACGCCCTGTTTTTTCTCTGCCCCGGCGATGGCTTTCCCGGCGTAGTAAGTCAGTACAGCGAGCAGCACGAACGTCGTGAACACGATCGACAGCTGAACCGTCGAGAGGACCGAATCGAACGCGAACGGGCCAGGCGCATAGACAAGGAAGGCAACGAGGAAAAAGCCGAGCATCGCCAGCGGGATGACGTTGACGGTGAGATCGAGCAGCGTGTCCCGGTCGAAGATACGCTCTGTCATACCACTGCTGTGGGGAAGTGCGGTAAATAGATTGTTGGTACCGGCTAAGTTGTCGGGTGTTGGCCGAACCGGCCGGCGATGCCGGTCGCGATTAGTAACACGCCCGCGACGGCAACCGCTAGCCCACGGCTGAGCAGTCGGTGTCCGGCGACGTTGGGGCGGTCGATCGACGCGACGAGGAGATCAATCGCGATCTGGCCACCGAGTGCCATCAGCCCCGCACCGACGACCACAAGCGCCACTCCGATATACGCGGTCGTCTGCCAGAGACTGGCGACGTAGTCGGCTTCCGTGAGGATGCCCGCAACGCTGGCACCGAAGAGCAACCCGCCGCCGACCGCGACCGGGAACAGGCCCAATACGAGTCCGATCTCGGTCAACGCGAACCCCATCGCAACGAACACCGGCCAGGGACTGGCCATCAAGTAGCGGTCGCTGACGCCCGCTTTCTCGCTCATAGATAGTCTTCGGCCTCAATCGGAAAAGAGCCACCGGTAGCGTCAATCCGTGTGCCACAGTGGAGACCCTCACCGATGGACCTGCCAGGTAAAGACGCTCTCGGCGACGTAATTGACCGAGAGGCCGACACCGATCCCGATGAGATTCGCGACAGTCGGCCAGAGGTTCGCGCCGGCGACGACCAGCGAGATCGTCGTCTGTGTCGTCAGCACCCAGAGGACGACGAAAGCGACGCTGATCCCGCCACTCCGGACGAGATGGGAACGCCCCCACCGATAGAAGGTATGTCGGAGGTCCGAGACGCCTTCTGTCGCAAAGGTCACACGGTCGTTGAACACGAACATCAGCGAGATCGAGATTTCGGCGCCGACTGCCTTCGCCACCAGTGGATCGGCAGTTCCCCACGCCGTCAGCGCGGCGACCACGAGCGTCTCGCTGATGGCACCGACGACGCCGACGGAGGTGAACTGCGCGATCCGACGCGGCGACAGCAGGGCTCTTAGCACTGCCCGCATCACTCGTCACCGACGGATGTCGAGTTCTCGCTTTCCGATGGAGTAGCAGTCTGTGACCTCGACTGGTACTGGAGTGGCCTGACGCGCCGGCGAATCCGACCCATCGCGATGGCCATCTCGATCGGTGTCCTGATCGGATTGACCGTCGAGTCCGAGCTGTCGTCCCACGTGATCGGTACCTCTCTGATATCGTATCCGAGCGCGTCTGCGACCGCGATGAACTCGAGGTCCCACGCGAAGCCGCTTTCGTGCATATGTCTTCGAATCTCGGCCCACTCGTTGGCGCCGACGGCCTTGGCACCGCACTGGTAATCGTACAGCGGGACCGCCAACAGCCGGCGGGCGAGCCACGCGAACACGTCGCCAAGTCGCCGTCGCAGGACAGTCTGATGGGACGTGATCGTCGCGTCCGGGTGGCGACGGGAGCCGACCGCGAGGCCAACTGACCCGTCTCGGACGGGTTCAACAACGTCGAGAAATGACGGTGTGGCCGTCGCGCCGTCGGCATCGGCGAACGCAAGCACGTCCGTTGAGAGGGTATCGAAACCGGCAACGATCGCGGCACCCTTGCCGCGGCGCTCGTCGACTCGATTGATGCTGTCTGCGACTCCGATCTCGGGCGTCGAGCCGGTCGGATCGTCCAACTCGACGTGGATCACATCTACGACCCCCGTTTCTCGAATCGATTCGAGATACCCCCGGAGCCGATCGACGTCCGGTTCGTATGCCGGAATCACGAGACCGACAGTGCGACTCACTATCCGAACTCTGTTCGGGACCTGAAAAGTGCCTTTCGACATTCGCCGAGGCTGACTGACCCCCTCTCAGAAAAATGAATGCCAATAGTTATGTCGAGATAGACATAACGATAAATATTGATGAGTATTGAGCACGCAAGTCACGGCAAGCCGACACGACGACAATTGCTTTCGACAGTCAGTGCAGGTGCCGTAGCGATCACTGCCGGCTGTGGCCAGCTCAACGACGAAACTGACAAGCCAGGTGTCGCTGATGAGACTCTAACGCTCACTACGACTACGAGTACCTACGACACGGGGCTGCTGGACGCAATCCACTCCGACTTCGAGGAGCTGTACGGCGTCGAGGTGGACGCGGTCGCACAGGGGACTGGAGCCGCGCTCGAGTCGGCCCGCAACGGCGACTCCGACGTGGTGATGGTCCACGCTCGGGGCCTCGAAGACGAGTTTATGCGCAACGGGTACGGCGTCAACCGTCGGGACCTTATGTTCAACGACTTCGTCATCGTCGGCCCGGAGAGCGATCCGGCGGGGATCGACGGGATGGGCTCGGCGACCGAGGCGCTTACCGCCATTGCCGAGGCGGGAGAGACGTTCGTCTCGCGCGGGGACAACTCCGGCACTCACACCAAGGAGCTGAACCTCTGGGAGGCCGCCGGGATCGAACCCGGCGGGGGCTGGTATCAGGAGACCGGGTCAGGGATGGGCGAGGCGCTGAACATCGCCACCCAGCAGGGCGCGTACACCCTCTCAGACCGCGGAACCTTCCTTTCTCGGCGCGCGGATACCGACCTGGTCATCCTAGTGGAAGGCCCCATCGAGGATGGCCCGGAGATTCTTGCCAATCCCTACGGCGTTATGGCCGTCAATCCCGCAATCCACGACAACGCCAACTACGACCTCGCGATGGCCTACATCGGCTGGCTCACCAGTCCCGACACACAGGACGCGATCGCGGGCTACGAGAGTAACGGCGAGCAGTTGTTCTATCCCGAGGCGATCTCCGAAAATCCGGACTTCCAGCAGTACGTTCCCGAGGGGTGGAACAGCGACTCGTCCGGGGAGTGATCGTGCTACCGGAACTGATCGGACCGTCGCTGGCGGCCGTCTTCGATCTCCCGTTCAGGGACGGCTACGTCTGGAGTATCATCTACGTCTCGCTGTACGTGAGCCTCACCGCCGTCGCGTTGAGCACGCTGGTCAGCGTCCCGGTTGCGATCGTGATGGGGTTTTCGGAGTTCCCCGGCCGACAGTTCGTGAAATCGGTGATCAACACCGGTATGGGCTTTCCCAGCGTGGTCGTCGGGCTGGCCGTGCTGTTTCTCGTCTCCAATCAGGGACCGCTGGG
>JBEQBN010000092.1:0-5563 GCA_041639775.1 Halapricum sp. | reverse complement strand
CCCCGGACGTTCGTGGCTATGACTTCCGCGGGGAGTTCGACTTCGAGGAACTGATGGACTCCTACGCGACGACGGGCTTTCAGGCGACACAGCTGGCCGAAGCGATCGACATCGCCGAACGTATGCAGGAACAGGATGCGAAGGTCTATCTCACGTTCACCTCGAACATCATCTCCTCGGGACTGCGCGAGGCCGTCGCGTACCTGATCCGCGAGGGGTACGTCGACGTCGTCATCACGACCTCCGGATCGCTGACCGAGGACGTCATCAAGACGGCAAAGCCGTTCAAGATGGGCGAGTGGGAGGCAGACGAGGCCGAGCTGCGTGAGCAGGGGATCAACCGCCTCGGCAACCTCTTCGTGCCCTCCGATCGATACGTCTGGCTTGAGGAGTACCTCTATGACTTCTTCGATGAGTTCTTCGCCGAGGAGAAGATCCGGACGCCGACGGCGTTCGCACGCGAACTGGGCGAGACCCTCGATGACGAGGACTCGGTGCTCAAGCAAGCTGCGGACAACGACGTGCCCGTCTACTGTCCGGCGCTGACCGACGCCGAGGTCGGCAACTTCCTGTACTACTATCGGCAGGCCTACGATTCGGAGGTCGGCATCGAGATTCTCGATGACTACGACGCGCTCATCGAAGACGGCCTGCTGGCCGACACGACCGGCCTGATCTCTGTCGGGGCGGGCCTGCCGAAACACCACGCGATTATGACGAACCTCTTCCGTGGCGGGGCGGATTACGTCGTCTACATCTCGACGGGGATGGAAGGCGACGGCTCGCTGTCCGGCGCACCGCCAAGCGAGGCGGTCTCCTGGGGCAAAATCAAAGCGGACGAGGAGACCAACTACACCCTAGTCGAGGCCGAGGCGACACTGGTCTTCCCGCTTTTGGTCGCGAGTGCGTTCACGTGACGATACATACGGTCGGTTGTGGCGATTTACCGGTACGATCGCATACCGGACGATCGATCCAGACCGGACGTACAACCGACCGTATCACGCCATATATCCGGCTACCGGTCGTCTCCTTCGTCGTCAGTATCGTCATCAGTGGCCCCTGGATGCCAGAGTTTGTCCCCTGGGTCGGCTGAATCGAGCGAGCGGTGCTCGACCAGCCACAGCGTCAGTCGATAGATAACGTACGCGAGAACGACGAAGACCGCCAGGTCGAGGAGGTACAGCTCGAGCAGCGCCAGCAGCGTCAACTCCCCGAGGACGAGATCTCCAGTGAGAATGAGAACCTCGATTGTGAGCGCGAGGATCAACACGGGTGCGAAAAGGACCACGAGCCCGATGACGATCGGGATCAAACGATCACGCGAGTCAGGCGAATCCATACGTGTTCATCGGTCGCCCGGACTAAAAGCGTACATCTCCGTCCGGCGATACTCATACGCGGCTGACTATCACACAGTTCCCAGATGAGTCGACCTGACCAGGGCCAGTACGCAAGTCTTATGCCCAAGTATGTCCATTAGTGTTCAATAATGGGTAGTAGTGGAGAGATTGCACCAGAAGTCAAGTCGATCCTGGCTGCGGCCCGCGACAGGGGCGGGGCCGACGGGCGGCTCTCGGTCGACGCCCGGTCGCTGCCGGCGGCGTTCGCGGACGCCGAGGCCGCCGGGCGGGTGCCGGTGATTGCCGAGGTCAAACCGACGAGTCCGACAACCGACGGCGAGCGGACGGACGATCCGGTCGCGCTCGCTGAGCGGATGGTCGCTGGCGGCGCGGCCGCGCTGTCGGTGCTCACAGAGCCGAATCACTTCGGGGGCTCGCCGGAGACGCTCGAACGCGTCCGGGCGGCCGTCGACGTGCCCGTCCTCCGGAAGGACTTTCTGCTCTACGAGGCGCAACTGGACGTCGTCGAAGCCGACGTCGTCCTATTGATCGCGCGTTTTCTCCAGGAGGAGGGGGCTGATGACCTCGCGGATCTGATCGAGGCAGCTCACGACCGGGGTTTTCAGGTGCTCGTCGAGACCCACACCGAGACGGAGGTCGAGACGGCGCTGGCGGCCGGGGCGGAGATCGTCGGGATCAACAACCGCGATCTGACGAAACTGGCGGTCGATCTCTCAACGTTCGAGTCGGTCGCACCGTCGGTCCCCGAGAGCGTCACCCTGATTGCTGAAAGCGGCATAGCCACGGTCGAAGACGTGCGACGGATGCACAGGGCGGGGGCGGACGCCTGCCTGATCGGCTCGGCGATCATGGACGGCGACGTGCGCGCGAACACCGAGCGACTGACACAATCATGAGCACGGACAAGACGGATGTTGACGGGAGTTTCGGACCGTACGGGGGCCAGTACGTCCCCGAGGTATTGATGCCGGCGATCGAGGAACTGGAGGACGCCTACCGGCGATACGTTCTCGACAACGAGGACGGGTTTATGGACGAGTTCCGCGAGCGGCTTTCGGATTTCGGCGGCCGACCCACGCCGCTACAGCGGGCCGACCGACTCAGCGAGCGCTACGACACGGCGGTGTATCTCAAACGCGAGGATCTGCTGCACGGCGGCGCGCACAAGCTCAACAACGCGCTCGGACAGGTCCTGCTCGCCAAGTACATGGGCAAAGACCGGATCATCGCCGAGACCGGCGCCGGGCAACACGGCACCGCCACGGCGATGGCTGCGGCGTACCTGGACATGCCCTGCGAGATCTACATGGGCGAGACCGACATCGCCCGCCAGCGACCCAACGTCTTCCGCATGCGGATCAACGGCGCGGAGGTCAATCCCGTCACCGTCGGCCGCGGCACGCTCAAGGAAGCGATCTCCGAGACGATGCGCGACTGGGCGACCAACGTCGAGGACACCCACTACGTGATCGGCTCGATCGTCGGTCCGCACCCGTTCCCGTCGATGGTCCGGGACTTCCAGTCGGTCATCTCCGAGGAAGCCCGCGAGCAGATCCAGGCGAAAGCGGGCCGCCTCCCGGACTCCGTCGTCGCGTGTGCGGGCGGCGGATCGAACACGATGGGCGCGTTCCACCACTTCGTTTCCGACGAGGACGTAGACCTGTTTGCAGTGGAAGCGGGGGGGTCCTCGCTGACCGTCGACGAGGAGGAGGGTGTCGCGCCGAACTCGGCGTCGCTGTCGACCGGAAACGAGGGTGTCCTCCACGGGGCGCGGACGAAACTCCTGCAGGACGGCGACGGCCAGATCATGGAATCGCACTCGGTGTCAGCCGGACTCGATTACTCGGGCGTCGGCCCGGAGCTGGCGCATCTGGTCGACGAAGGCCGGGTGACGCCGGTCAACGTCGGCGACGACGCCGCGCTGGAGGCGTTCCACAGGCTCTCCCAGGACGAGGGGATCATCCCCGCGCTGGAAACGGCCCATGCGTTCGCGTTCCTCGAAGAACATCCCGAGCAAGTGGGCGATCTCACGATTGTCAACGTCTCCGGCCGCGGCGACAAGGATCTCGAGACAGTTATCGAAGAGACCGCGAAACGCGATCTCGATGTCGCACCAGATATGAGCGTCTTCGAGCAGGTGGGTGCCGGACGCCTCGGTCGGGGTGACCACGAATGAGTCTGGAGACAGTCTTCGACGGCGAACCGGCCTTCGTCCCCTACCTCGCAGCCGGCGATCCCTCCTACGAGGCCTCGATGGCGTACGTCGAGGCGCTGGAGCGCGGCGGCGCGGACGTGATCGAGCTCGGCCTGCCCTTCTCGGAACCGATCGCCGAAGGCTCGACTATCCAGAGCGCGATCGTCCGGGCGCTGCAAGCGGGGATGACGCCCGAGCGGTACTTCGAGTTCGTCGAGGAGGTTGACGTGGACGTGCCGATCGTCTGTATGACCTACTATAACCTCATCTTTCAATACGGCACGGAGAGCGGTCCTCGGGAATTCGTCGAGCGCGCCGCCGAGGTTGGAATCTCCGGGTTCGTCGTCGTCGATCTGCCCGCCGAGGAGGCCGACTCGTTGCGGGCGGCCTGCGACGAATTCGGGCTCGATCTGATCTTCATCGTCGCGCCGACGACGACCAGCGACCGGCTCGAGAGTATGCGCGAGCGCGTCTCCGGGTACGTCTACGTCCAGGCCCGGACGGGCGTGACGGGCGCTCGCGAGGACGTGAGCGACCAGACAGCCGAAACGCTCGAGCGTATCAGCGACTGGGACGTCCCGAAGGCGGTCGGCTTCGGGATCAAGACTGGCGAGCACGCCGAGCGGATCGTCCATGCCGGTGCCGACGGCGTCATCGTCGGCTCGGCGCTGGTCGACATCGTCGCCGAGGGCCACGAGCGCGACGAACCGACCGCCGAGACCGCCGAGAAGCTCGAAGCGAAGGCACGAGAACTGAAGACGGGTGCGTTGCGTGGTGTCGGTGCGGCCGTCGAAAGCGAGTGAACACGGCCAAAGTCAGATGTTACTGGGTGTCTTCATCGCTTGTGGGGTTTAGTTCCGGTTTCGAGTCTTGTTGGCCACCTTCAATTCGGCTTGTGTGCTGGAGTCCTTCTCGTTCGACGTAGACATCGATATCCTCGGCCAGCTCTTCAAGCTCGGTCATCAGCTCCGTTCGGTGCTCCTCCAGTAGGTCTTTCATTTCTGGCGTGAGCTGCGCTTCCAGAAGCTCAGTGTATCTCATTCGGTACTCGAAAGGGCCCTCCCGAACGAGTCGGGTTTGAATCTCTTCAATTTTCCCCCGGTGGGTTGTTGCGCTTCGATCACTCCAACCTTTTAGTTGCCACATAAACCCACGTTCTATCGGTAGCTTTTCGTTGTCCGTGTTGACGACCTCGTTGTTCCACTCTTTGACCTGGTTGACGAGCACTCGCCGAAAACTCCAGTCCAGGTCTTCGAGTCTCCCCGTGTCTACTGCGACAAACGCATCACCAGCAAAGACGACGCTCATATTCGCAAAGATGTCTGTCTTAGTCTGGTTGTTTTCCTCCGTCGTTCGCTCACTTACTTCCCCTGTCATCAGAGTACGGAGCATATCTTGACGGATGATCGGGAACTCGTCGCGCTCCTTTTGGGCATATCCATAGCCGCCGATTATCGCAGCTACTGCTCCAAGGCCGGCGAGAACTGTCTGACTGCCGGCTAACCCCACTGCGAGAAGAATGACACCGATGACGATTCCTAGTGCACCGTGGGGGCCGTACGGCCGATATTCCAAAGCGCCGTTCCCGACTTCGATCCAATCAGAGGTTGCCCGCATCCGACCTTTGACCACACCGGTTTTCTGACCGACTTCCTCGCTGCTGATGTCCAGATCACGGTCTTGACTACCCGTGACCGTATACTTGAAACCACGTTCGTCCTGGACTTCCTCAATCGCTCTCTTGAGTTTCCGGTAAAAGGTTCGCGGGTTGATACCGCTGTAGTCCCCTTCGACGAATTTGGTTGCTTTGCGGAGCTGTTGTCTGTCAAAAGCCGGGATGCCCGAATCTTGTCCCATCAGATGTGTAATCAGGTACGGATTAGAAAAAAGTTAGCACTCCGCATTTGTCAGCTTTAATATATGAAGTCACGTGTGAAATTACCTCGTCCTATGGTTATCGCTCTCGAGTTTGCGAGCGTCAGAAATTCACCAGCCAGGAATCGGA
>JBEQBN010000091.1:0-5578 GCA_041639775.1 Halapricum sp. | reverse complement strand
GTCCATTGTCGGGCGGTCGGAGCGGCCGGACTTAACGGCCGGGGATCTGCGACCGGTGTCGGGGCCCGTCGGTCCCGGGTGCAAACCTCTCCGGGGACCGACAATATATAGCCGTCGGGACCTACCACTCACGTATGCCTATGAAAGGGTCGGGACCGGCCCGGATGCGCGAGATCGATCGCTACGACGGCGGAGTCGGCTGGATCGCCTACCCCGAGGAGCGAATGGGACGCGCCAGCCACGCCGTCGTCGGCGAGAACGGCGGCGTCTGGGTTCTCGATCCCGTCGACGCCGACGGGGTCGACGCGTTGCTGTCGGAGTACGGCGACCTCGCGGGCGTGGTCGTCCTGCTCGACCGTCACAAGCGCGACGCGGCGGCGATCGCGCGCCGACACGACGTGTCGGTGTACGTGCCCGACTGGATGAGCGGCGTCGCCTCGGAACTGGACGCACCGATCGAGCGGGTACACGTCGATCTCGGCGACTCCGGGTTCGGGATCCACAAGCTCATCGACAACCCGCTCTGGCAGGAAGCGGCACTGTACGGCGAACACGACGGCACGCTCGTCGTCCCGGAAGCCCTCGGGACGGTCGAGTACTTCACCGCGGGCAACGAGACGCTCGGCGTGCATCCGGCACTTCGGCTGAAGCCGCCCCGGACGCTCCGGCGGTTCACCCCCGAGCGTTTGCTGGTCGGTCACGGTGAGGGCGTCCTGCAGGACGCGGCCGGGGCTATCTCCGACGCGCTCGACCGGTCGCGCCGGAGTGCGCCGCGGCTGTACGCACAGACGGCGCGCTCGATGCTACTCGGATGACCGATCGGAATTCGACCCGGACGGCCGGACAGGGTTCGGGAACAACCGATCAATGTTACGTCACGGACGGACTGGTCGAGTATCTGCTGGAGTACGCCGGTGACCGCGATCCGCAGTCGGTGACCCTCTCGCTCGATACCACACCGGCCGGCGAGCTTGATGTATCGTCGCTGGGACCGGAGACACCGGTGTTCACGCATATGTACCTGCCGCAGGCCGGCTCGTCGGTCAACGCCGTCTTCGGGATGGACCTGGGGACGCCGGTCGGTCAGACCGACGGCCGGTTCGTGTCACATCCGGACGGACGACTGAACGTCTCGGAGACGGATGACCTGCACGCGGTCGTGTTCGTCGCTGTGCCACCCTGGGATCGCGAGTCGATCCGCGCGTTCGATCGGAGCGGTCGCCGCCTGCAAGTTGAGACGCTTGCAGTCGAGCCGCCCGACGGCGCGCTGTAGCTACTCCAGATAGCCCAGATCCTGCAGTTGCTCTGCGATCTCGGCGAACTGCGCTTCGGTCAACTCTCCCTCCTGTTGATGTTCGATGACGATGCTCCGGAGGAGAAATCGGACGAGATCGCTCGTGCTGGAAAAGCTCGTCCCCTCGATCGTCTCCTCGACGCGGTCGGCCAGGTCCTTTGGGATCGAGACGGTCGTGTAATCGGTCATAGCCGACCCTGAGGTGAGCGGCGGTGATAGGCGTTGTGTCGGAGCGGCGTTGCTGTCGACCGTGGGCGGATGCGTTCGGGTGGCGCCGGCTACTCGCGCTGGCCGTCGAGCCACGCGATGAGTTCATCCGCGACGACTCGTGGCTGTTCGACGTGTGCGAGGTGGCCGCTCTCGACGGCGCGGTGCTCACCTCGGGGTAGCTGCTCGGCCAGTCGGTCCCCGGCGTCCGGATCAACGATGCGGTCCTCGACGCCCTGAAAGACCAGTGCCGGCGTCGTCACCTCGTAGAGGTCAGTCAACTCGGCCGCCCGCATCGCGGCCAGCTGCCCGTCCCAGCCGGCCGGCCCGGCGTCGTCCTCGCCCCGCCAGTCGGCGATACGGCTGATCTCCTTGGGATGGGCTTCGACCGTCCCCGGCGCGAACGCGACTGACAGCGACCGCTCTAGTGCTTCCGGGTCGTCGAGTGGCGCACGCAACTGCTCAAGCGCGTCGAATGAAATGTCCGCTGGCGAGGTCGGCGTGCCAATCAGTCCGATCGAGTCGACCCGGCCAGCCTGGCGGGCGTATTCGACGGCGACGACACCGCCGAGTCCGGCCCCGAGCAGGTGCGTCGAGCGGGCGCCGTGTTCGGACAGGACGGCGTCGAGATCGGAGGTGAGATCACCGAGGGTGTATGAACCGGACGGCGTATCCGACTGGCCCGTGCCGCGATAATCGAAGGCGACGACCTCGTACTCGCGTGCGAGCGGCGTCGTGAGATAGCTCCATTGCCAAGCCCCGAGGCCGGCGGCGCTACAGCAGACGACGGTCGGGCCGTCGCCGTGGGCCGCGTACTCGATGTCGACGGACCCGTTACGTGCGGTCGGCATACGCGGTCTTGGTCGCCGGCGTTCGTGTGCGTTTCGACCGGCTGGCAGCGACCGGACCGGGACGTGACGATCCGGTTCCGTGTCGGTTATGCACGGGGAGACGGTATCGGCCAGTATGAGCGACGAGGGTGGTCCCCGGCAGGTCGACGATCCCGACTACCACAGCGTCAACCACACTGCTGCCCAGACCTGTGGCTGGACCGACAACGCCCTTCAGGGGGAAGGAAAATGTTACAAATACGCGTTTTACGGCATCGAGAGCCACCGCTGTATGCAGATGACCCCCGTGGTCAAGTGCAACGAGCGATGCGTGTTCTGCTGGCGCGACCACGCCGGCCACGCCTACGAGCTGGGCGATGTCGAATGGGACGATCCCGCCGCAGTCGCCGACGCTTCGATCGAACTCCAGCGGGAACTACTCGCCGGCTACGGCGGCAACGACGACGTTCCGCGTGACATCTTCGAGCAGGCGATGGAGCCCCGTCACGTCGCCATCTCGCTGGACGGCGAACCGACTCTCTATCCCCACCTGCCGGAGCTCATCGAGGAGTTTCACGACCGTGGAATCACCACCTTCCTCGTCTCGAACGGCACGAACCCGGAGATGCTCGAGCGGTGTGATCCGACCCAGCTGTACGTCTCCGTGGACGCCCCCGACCGCAGAACCTTCGAGGAGACCGTCAAACCCGTCGAAGACGACCTCTGGGAGCGATTGGTCGAGACACTCGACGTCCTCGCTGAAAAGGACGACACCCGGACTGTGATCCGAACAACGCTGGTCGGCGGGGAAAACGACCACTATCCCGCGTGGTACGCCGCCATAGCCGACCGGGCCAGCGCCGACTTCTTCGAGTTGAAAGCGTACATACACGTCGGTCACTCCCGGGACCGCGTCGACCGCTCGTCGATGCTCGATCACGAAGACGTCGTCGCGTTCGCCGAAGCCGTCCAGCAGTATTTGCCTGACCACGACGTTCTCAAAGACGTTCCCGAATCCCACGTCGCCGTGCTGGCGACCGATTCGGACACCTGGGTCCCGAAACTACAGAAAGACAGCGACTTCTGGGAAGCGGATCCGCTCGTCGAATACTGACCTTCTCACGACTGTCACGATTCTCTATTCCATTTCTGAGATGCGTACAATAGTCGGTATGCTTATCCGTCGGGATGCCACAGATTCAGGTATGGAACTGTCGGGTCAGGCAGTCGGATACGACGAACTCCGGACACTGAAGGTGCTGGCGCTGGCCGGTGCGCTTGACGGCGAGTCGAAAGTTTCCTGTTCAGGACTTGCCGGGAAGCTCAACGTGTCCAATCAGACTGCCTCTCGGCGACTGCAGGACCTTGAGGACGCGGACCTACTCGAGCGCGAGATTGTCGGCGACGGTCAGTGGGTCTCGGTCACCCGGGACGGCGAATCGCTCCTGCAGCGTGAATACGCCCACTACCAGCGGATCTTCGAGGCCCAGGTCGGCGTGACGCTGACGGGGACGCTGACCAGCGGGATGCACGAGGGCGGCCACTACATCACGCTTCCGGGATATATGCGCCAGTTCGAACAGAAACTTGGTTACGAGCCGTTCGCTGGGACGTTAAACGTCGAGCTCGACGCTGAAAGCGTTCGTGCACGCGCTCGTGTGGATGCCCTGGATCCGATCGAAATCGAGGGCTGGGAAGACGACGAGCGCACCTACGGTCCGGCCTTTTGCTATCCGGCGACGATCGAGTTCGAAACGGGGACATACGACGGGGCCCACGTCATCGCGCCCGAGCGAACCCACCACGACGACGATCAACTCGAACTGATCGCGCCGGCGAAACTGCGCGAACGGTTCGACGCTGACGACGGCGACCTCCTTACTATCCATGTCCACGAGTAACGACACCGCAAGCGGTGCCGACAGTATCGACCAGGCGATCACCGCGTTCCGCAAGGGTGAGCCGGTGCTCGTCCACGACGCCGCCGACCGGGAGGGCGAGACGGATCTGATCTATCCCGCCGGCGCGGTCGATCCCGACGCAGTCGCACGGCTGCGAAACGACGCCGGCGGGTTGATCTGTGTCGCGTTCTCGGACGACGTCGCCGAGGCCTTCGAGTTGCCCTTCGTGCAGGACCTCATCGACCACCCCACGGCGGCGGACCACGAGCTCGGATACGACGAACGGTCGTCGTTCTCGTTGACGGTCAACCACCGAGACACCTACACCGGGATTACCGACGAGGACCGCGCGCTGACGATCACCGAACTGGCCGCGGCCGCCGGGGCTCCGCAGGAGTTCGATTTCGCCGGGAACTTCCGCTCGCCCGGCCACGTCCACCTGTTGCGGGCCGCGCCGAACCTGCTCGCCGACCGGGAGGGCCACACCGAACTCGGGCTTGCACTCGCGGCGGCCGCGGACCTGCCGCCCGCGGTCGTGGTCTGTGAGATGCTTGACGACGAGACGGGTCGCGCACTGTCACCGGCCGATGCCCGTGGATACGCCGTCGAGCACGATCTGGTCTACGTCGAGGGCCGCGATGTCGTCGAACAGCTGGGCTGAATCCTGCCTGTGGTTGTCGGACTGATCCGTACCTTCTTTTGTTCGTGCGGATACGACCTGCTATGAGCAAAGACACCGTCGTCGTCACCGGCGGTAGCGGCACGATCGGCCAGGTCGCGCTGGCGACACTGAACGAGCACGGTTACCGGACAGTCAACTGCAACCGCGGAGAGGCTGGGGACGGTCCCGAAGACAGCTACCAGCGGATCGATCTCACCGACTTCGAGGACGTCTCAGCGGCGTTCTCAGCGATTGAGCCCGACGCAGTCGTCCACCTCGGTATGCTTCCGACTCCGGATCACGGGCCGGGGCACGTCGTCTTCGAGAGCAACGCGATGAGTACCTACCACGTCCTCGAAGCGGGCCAGGAGTCGGCTGTCGAGACGGTCGTGCTGGCATCGAGTCTGAGCGCGATGGGCGCGGGGTTCGAACCCAACCTGATCGCCCCACCGTATCTGCCGATCAACGAATCGATCCCGCTTGAGCCCTCCAATCCCTACGGCATAGGCAAGCAGGCTCTGGAGCTGGTCGCCAACGGGTTTGGTCGGCGTGCGACCCCGCCGAGGACGATCACCTCACTGCGCTTCCCGTGGGTGACCGATGAGACGACCCAACGGGAGACGTTCGTTGCGGCCGACCGCCGACTAGAGGGAATCGAGGCAGCCGGCGGGTCACATACCGCTCA
>JBEQBN010000090.1:0-5607 GCA_041639775.1 Halapricum sp. | reverse complement strand
CTCTCGTCCTGTTTGGCGGGCTAGTGGCGATCGTTCCTGATCCACCCGAGACACTGCTCGGGTACACCGGCCTGTACCTCGTGTTGATTGCCGTGTTAACGCTGCCCCACGTGGTCGTTGTGAGCGCGATGGACGGGTATCAGGGCATCTGGCGCCGTGGCGTCAGCTCCGACGCCGCGCCATAACCAGTCCGAGTCCGAACACGCCAGCACCCATAAGGAAATTGACTATTCCGCCGAAGTCATTCCAGACGGCAATCCGGAACGCGCCAAACAAGAAGAGCCCGGTACCTAGCGCGGCGTGGACCGCGAAGATGAGCGTCGTATCGTCCATACTTGAGTCTATGGAACGCGGATACAAACGCACACTGATATCGATCAGTGCAAGTCGGCACCGTACGCAGCGTAGGTTTCGCGCATCGATTCGGAGACCGACGGGTCGACCTCTCTGATAGCCCGCTGTAGGTCGTCGGCCGTCACTGAAAGTTCTTCGGCGGCCGCGTCAGCATTGAAGTCGTTACTGTGCAGTGCCTGTTCCATTGCGAGTAGTCCAGCCTCACGGACGACCGCGGCGATATCGCTCCCGGAGTACCCCTCAGTTTCGGCTGCCAGAGCTGTTATATCGACATCACCCACCAGCGGGAGCGCATCGAGGTGGACCTCGAAAATCTCGGCGCGCGCCGATCGGTCCGGGAGCGGAACTTCAAGCACTCGTTCGAAACGTCCGGGACGCAACAGGGCACGGTCGACGATGTCCGGTCGATTCGTCGCACCGATCGGGATCACCCCTTCACTCGGTTCGATCCCATCGAGTTCAGTCAGCAACTGCGACACGACCCGATCGGTCGCGTCGGCGCTCCCGTCTTCGTCGCGACTGGCCGCCAAAGCGTCGACCTCGTCTAAGAACACGACTGTCGGTGCAGACTGGCGGGCACGTTCGAATACCTCTCGAACCGCCTTCTCGCTTTCCCCGACGTAGCGATCGAACAATTCTGGACCGTTGACCGCGATGAAGTTGGCGTCGCTGGAAGTCGCAACCGCCTTTGCAAGCATCGTCTTACCGGTCCCGGGGGGGCCATACAGCAACACGCCAGCCGGTGAATCGCCGTGGACGCGCTCGAACAGATCCGGGTACACGAGCGGCCACTCGACGCTGCGGACTAGTTCGCGTTTGATATCTGTTAACCCGCCAATGTCTCTGTAGCTCACTGACGGTTGATCGACAGTGTATCCCTCGAGGCCGCTCGGAACGACGTGCGTCCGGGCAGCGTCGACGTCTCGCATTCGGACTGCAGGCGTTCCGGTACTGCCGGCGTAGCGCACGAACGCTCGGCGAATCGCGTCACTGGCGAGCGCTGCGATGTCCGCGGCGACGAACCCGCGGGTCCACTCGGCAACCTGATCGAGGTCGACGCCGTCGAGAGTCACGTCCGCGAACTGGACCGCAAGCATCTCCCGGCGGGCGTGGTGGTCAGGTTGTGGAATCCGGACCCTGTGTGAGAGCGCCCCGCCACGCCGGAGTGGTGCCGAGACGGATTGTGCGTCAGTCGCCGTTCCAAGAACGCTTATTCGATCGGTCTCGACGAGTTCAGTGACCAGACGGGCGAGCGCGGCCGCCTCGCTGTCTGTGTCAGCCGGGGCGAGGACGTCAAGGTCGTCGAATACGACGACTACCGGAGCCCGCTCGGTAGCCGCACGGCGCACTGCCCGCACGTCGACACGTCCGTCGTGGTACTGGCCCTGCGGGGCGACATAGAGTATCGAGACATCGGGATCGATCGCACCGAGCGACCGAGCGATACTGGTCCGGCCGGACCCGGCCTGGCCAAGCAGGAGCGTTCCGTCTGGAGTCGCACCGAGGGCCGTCGCCGTCTGCCGTTCGGTCAGCGGCGCGATCAGTGACGCCTGCAGCGTCGAAAGGACGTCGTCGACCCCACCGAGATCCGACGGGGTGACCGAGCGCGTGATTGAATCCGGCTCACTCGATGCGACGGTCACTGCTGTCTCACCGGTGACCAGTACCGGCCCGTCCGGTTGTGCCGTCACGACGGTGTAGGTGACGACGACAGACTGGCCAAACGCCGTGACTGAGACGGTGTCGCCGGGCGCGATCGGATGCCCTTCAATAACATTCCGAGCCGCTTCGCTCTCACCGGTGAGTGTGACGCCGACGTCGCCAGTCGGTCGAAGCGTGATCTGTGACGCCGTCGGGACGGTTACTGCCTCGACGGACGCCGTTGCCTTCGAGGCGAGTCCGGCGTTCCGTCGGCCGAGTTCTCCCAGCTGTATCGATCCGTCCGGGACATCCGCGTCGGTCCGGATTGATAGCACAGTTTCATCGTCTCCACGGACCACAATAGTGTCTCCGTCGACGACACCCAGTGCCGTCGCAACGTCTGGTGACACGAGCGCAATACGCTGTGCGATGTCTTTCTCCCCGCTCGCAACGACCGTGACATCCATCGCTCCCACATTACGGCTGACGCGGTATGTGCGTTACTCTAGCTATACGTAGTGCGGAGCCCCCCTTCCGCAACGAGCCGCGCAGTCCGCGTGAGCGGACAAGCAGCGCAGTTGAGGGGAGCAGCGCGTCAAACTCCTCCACGATTACGGATACTCGAGGAGAAAGCCTCGCGCTTCAGCGCGGGGAGGAAGTCAATGTTCTCTGTACCCGGCCAAATCCTCCCGTTTTAAATGTCTCCGACACCCATCTCGACTTCGACACGGAGGGTTCCAGTGGGTTCGGCGTCGTAGACGGCCGTGTGATCGATTACAAGATAATACTCGTCCGACGGGGGATTACCGAACATACCACGGGGCCGCTCGATTCGAGACTGTGAAAGTGGGGAGACAAACTCGACAGCGTCTCCCTCACGGTAGCGGTCAAACTCCGATGCTCGGATCCCATAGACGTCGAATGGGCCGCCATCGACGGTGACGATTCGTGTTCCCATACGGGCTCCGCCAGTGACGGAGAACTTCTCGGCGACGTACGTCCCTGGGTCAACAGAGAGCGTTCCTTGTACGACACGGCCCGCAGACGTGGAGTCGACTGAACGCTTGACCCACGCGTCCGTGTCGGCACGCCGATGATCGGTATCGCCCAGCAGCCGACTGGCCCCCAATCCAGCGACACCGACAGCGGCGGCGACAGCTACAGACCCAGCGAGTGCGCGCCGTGTCATCCCGGTGGGATCTGTGTCTGACGACTCTGCGGTACCGATGGATCCGGTCATCGAGAGGTCGTGCCCGCAGTCCGGACAGACGTTCCACTCCGGCTCGACCTCACGGCCGCAGTTGTTGCACGTTGGCATCACTGCCCCTAATGGCGGTATCCTAAACAGCGTTTGGCTACGTCACAGTCGGCGTGTGAGATTTACAGGCGGTACGAGGCGAATGCCCCGGGGTCGTCCGGAAATCGGTGATTTCCGTGATGAGCGTGGGACAAAGTCCCACGAACCTGCGAACGGCGCAAGCGCCGTGAGCAGCTGACGAGAGACGAAGTCTCTCGAACCACTTGACCCGAGGCGGTTCACCGGGATATGAACAGCCGTCTTCGAAGCGCTGACTGGCCCAGGTGTGCTATGTGGGCACCCGATGCCGAAGTCGCCGCCCCCTCAAGACGAAGGTGCGCTCAGTACTGTTTGAGATCGATCAGCGTCACGTCCGTGATCCGATCGTCGGCCAGCAGGTCCGAGACAGTCTCCTCGTCGACAGGATCATCGAGATTGTATACGGTGAGTGCTTCACCGTCGATACTTTCGCGAGCGTTGGACATACTCGCGATGTTGACGTCGTGTTCGCCGAGAACCTTGCCGATCGAACCGATGACACCGGGCTCGTCGCGGTTTCGCGACAACAAGATGTAGCCGTACAGTTCGGCATCGACGCGGTAGCCGTCAATCTCGACAATGCGTGGGTCTTCGCCCGCGTAGAGCGTTCCGGAGACCGTCAGCGACTCCTCGCCGTTGCCGACGGTGACTGACAATAGATTCCGGAAGTCTTTGGTCTCGCGCCGACGGCTTTCGGTGACGTCGATGCCACGCCGTTCGGCGATACGTGCGGGAGCGTTGACGACCTGATCCTGCCAGCCGTACGGTTTGAATACGGCGGCAGTCACCAGATCCAAGTCCTCGTCAGCGATGTCGCCGGCGTAGGTAATTTCAATTTCCTCAACACGACCGTCGAACAGCCGCATTGCGATGAGACTTGCCGTCTCGGCGACTTCGACGTAGTTACGGATGCGCGGATAAGCCGTCGCCTCGACGGACGGAACGTTGATCGCGTTCTTGACAAGCTCACCCTCGAGCGCGTCGATGACTTGATCGGCGGCGGTGACGGCGACGTTGACCTGAGCGTTGCGCGTCTTCGCGCCGAGGTGTGGCGTCGTGACGATATTCTCGACGTCCACGAACGGATGATCCGCACCCGGCGGTTCCTCGCTGTAGACATCGACACCCGCACCCTTGATATCGCCGGACTCGACGGCCTCCGCAAGCGCGGGTTCGTCGATGATCCCACCGCGGGAGGTGAGGATGACGAACTCGCCGTCGAATCGGTCGATTTCGTCCGGCCCGATGAGACCGCGAGTCTCCTCGGTGAGTCGGGCCTGCACCGAGAGGACATCGACAGTCTCAAGCAGTTCGTCGAGTTCGAGCAGCTCAATGTCCATCTGGTCGGCGCGGTCCTCGCCCAAGTAGGGGTCGTACGCAACGAGATCAAGCCCGAGGTTATCAAAGCGCCAGGCGACTTCCTGGCCGAGACGGCCCAGGCCGACAATTCCGACGGTCATCCCGCCGAGTTCACTCCGGGTGATGTCGTCTTTGGCCCACTCACCCTCGATAAGTCGTTGGTGGGCCTGCGGGACCTGGCTGGCGACGCTGAACGCGAGCCCGATCGTCAGCTCCGCGGCCGCACGGACGTTGCCGCGCGGGGCGTTGGCGACGATAACACCGTGGTCAGTCGCGGCCGGGATATCGATATTGTCGACACCGATGCCAGCCCGTGAGACGATCTGGAGGTTCGGCGCGGCCTCAAACACCTCGCGAGTAATTTCCGTCCCGCGGATCAACAGGCCATTGACGTCCGCTATCTGCTCGATGACTCCCTCAGTATCGACATCGTAGTCGGTCACCACCTCGTAGCCGGCGTCACGCAAGCGCGCGAGACCGGCATCGGAGATCGGATCCGTGACCAGTACCTTCATACACAATTGGTTCCCACGCACGGGTTTATCTGTACCGAAATTCGCGGCGCGGATGCGTGTACAATAGTGACGGATTTCCGGCTACGGGCTGGGCACACGACGGGCAAAAGTGAACGCGAATTCAATCAGCAGCGGATTCACGCTGCTCGCTCAACTGCTCCCAGATTTCGGTGCAACCGGCGCCGTCTTCCAGTTCGTCTAGGTGATCGTCGGGGTGGGGCTCTGGTTCATCCATGTTACTCACGATCTTAGTAACATCATACGCACCTATCAATATAAGCGTTGTGGGTCCAACCGTCCGGACGTACCCCAAGCTTGCCACATTAGAAGCATACGCTTAACTCTCTCGCGAATCGATCAGCGGACGATGAGCGACGCCGAGGACCTGCTGGCGCACTTAGA
>JBEQBN010000089.1:0-5619 GCA_041639775.1 Halapricum sp. | reverse complement strand
GCGTCGGCGTCGTAACGAGGCGCGTATCGGCGAGAGACGCGTGTACGAGCCCGATCTGGTTGAATTCGTCACAGAGAAACACTGCTGCGTCGGTTTCGTTAGCGAGCGTGACCGCAGCGTTTTCGCCATCGTCGAGTGGGAACGTCGAATCGAGTTCGACTGCCCGTGTGGTAACTGCATCGTGCTGGCCGAGTGCGATCGTCGCGGCCTGGCCGTGGGTGTCATCATACGAGGCGATATCCTCGAGTTCCTCGATTACTTCCGGTGGAACGAGTACGTCGTGCCTTGCGAAGAACAGCGAGAGCGGGTCCGGATCTGACCCGGCGACGACCCCGAGACTGACGAGCGCCGAAGAGTCTGCAACTGCGATCGACATCTATAGTTCGACAACTCTCTCGACGAAATCTTCGTCGAGTTGCTGTTTGAGCACACGGAAGTTGGCTGCTTTTTCAGCCCCGACGAGCGAGTTGAGCTGCTCGAACGTGATTTCGTCGTCGTAGTATGCGGCCGCGATCTCTTGGACGAGTGTATCGTCGTGTGCGGCGTCCTGTAGATACTCGCGCAGTGCGGTTACGAGCACGTCGGTCCGGTCCGTTCCGAGGACCGCAGCTAGCGCATCGGTCCGGTCGATGAGCCGGTGCGGTGCACGGAACTGCACTCGCTTCTTGTCGCTGCTCATTATGTGTACAATGTGAGCGTGGGCATTTAGCTGTTGTCGTGTGGCCTCGGTATATCGCAAGAGAAACGCTGAGATGGAAGTGTCTGCGTTCCGCGATCAGTCCGCCAGCGTCTCCTCGACCGGTTCCAACAACTCCGGGAGGTCGTTGACCGATTCGACCACCGCTGTCGCGCCCGCCCGCTCGAACGTCTCCCGGCCGGCCGCCCCGCTCAGCCCGCCGGTCAGTACGCCGATCCCGTGATACGTTCGGCCGGGATCGTCCGCTGTGGCGTTCTCGGCCGTCCTGATGTCGTCGAGCGTGTCGCCGGCGAACGCGACCGTCGCGCCGTCGAGTCGCTCCGCGAGGGTCATCAGTGCCGCGGGATCGGGCTTGCCAGCCTCCCAGTCGTCCATCGTGAACCGGTGTTCCTCGGGTACGTCCAGGCCAACGCGTTCGAGCGCGATGTCGGCCTCGGCGGCTGGACGGCCAGTCAGGATCCCGACGTCGAACCGGTCGGTCAGTTCGTCGCGGGTCTCCGGATCGAGCAGGACCGGCTCGTTGTGGATGTACCCTGTCGTGTGCAGTTCTGGTGAGCCACTCTCGATTTCTCGGTAGAGGTCGGCCCCGAGATACAGTTGCTGGAAAATGTCACGCAGCCGATCGCGGTCCCACGCGTCGAGGACGCGCTCGCGCGGGGCTGGGTCCAGTTCGTCGTCGACGACCGACTGGGCCGCCACCAGGCCCCCGCCCGAGGCGGCGATGCGGTCGGTGAAGGTCTCGATGCTCAGCGGAAAGCCCTCACGGCCGGCCAGGACGTACAGCGCGACGGCGTCAGTCAGCTCCCAGTCGTTGTTGAACCCGCCGGCGTCTTTGAACTGCTGGATCGCGGGCTGGGCGATCGTCTCTCCGTAGACCCGTTCGACGCTCTCGACGACCGCGCGGCGGTAAGACCCCGCGACGTCCACCAGGACGCCGTCGATGTCGAGCACGAGCGTGTCTGCGTACATATCTGTCTACTTGGCTGCCTCATTGATAGGGGTTGCTGTCGGCACCGACTCCAATCTCTCGGGAGTAACATTCACCTTGCTGTCTCCCATACCGGGTCATATGCACGTTGACATCGTGCCGGTCGGTGATGTCTCCGCCTCGGTCAAACGCGAGGCGTCGGCCGGACTCCGCTCTGTCTATGACTGCGACGTGACCGTCCACGACGCGCAGGCAATACCGACCGGTGCGTATGATTCTAATCGCGATCAGTACCGGGCCGAGGAGTTCATCGAACTCGCCGGCGATATCGGCGGCGGCCAGAAGAACATCGCAATCACGGACAAAGACCTCTTTTATCGGCGACGTAACTACGTTTTCGGGCTCGCCTATCTCGACGGCAACGGCTCGGTCATCTCGACGTATCGACTCCGGACTTCGTCTGATGGGGGACTCACAAGTCGCTCCTCCAGCGACGTGTTCGCCGAACGTGTCCGCAAGGAGGTCGTCCACGAGATCGGTCACACGCTCGGACTCGAACACTGTGACAACAAGCGCTGTGTTATGAGTTTCTCCCCGACTGTTCGGGAAGTCGACGTCAAAGAAGTGAACCTCTGTGGGTCCTGTCAGCGTCAGGTGCTTTGACTCGCGTCTTTGAGTGTACTGGCCAGGACAGTCTCGTCGACGAACACTTCAAATCGCGTTTCGCCGTCCACGAGCACGACCGGCACGCGATCGCCATATGTCTCGCGAAGGTCAGGGTCGCTATCCACGTCGATCGTTTCGAGTTCGATCGGGATCTCCGCGCTGTCGGCGACCGATTCGATCGTCTCGATCGCCTCCGTACAGAGTTCACAGGGGTGGCGGCGGTACACGGTGATCGAAACCGGAGCGGACATCAGACGCCGTTCGGGGCGCGCCCGTTTTTGCCTTCCGGCCCGTGGACGCTTCTATGAGCAACTGGTCTGTCGCGGACGTACCGAGACTTGACGGGAAAACGGTCGTTGTCACCGGAGCCAACAGCGGGCTCGGACTCGAGGCGACGCGGGTGTTCGCCCAGCGCGGGGCGACCGTCGTGATGGCCTGTCGCAGTACTGAACGGGGCGACGACGCTCGTCGGCAACTCCAGGCGGAGGGGCCCGACGGACAACTCGACGTCCGCGAGTGTGATCTAGCTGATTTGCAGTCGGTCCGGGAGTTCGCCGAGGACGTTCGAGCAACCTACGACTCCATCGACGTTCTCTGTAACAACGCTGGCGTGATGGCGATCCCTCGACGAGAGACGACGAACGGATTCGAGACCCAGTTTGGCGTCAATCACCTCGGGCACTTCGCGCTGACGGGACTCTTGGTTGATCTCCTGTGTGCCAGTGACGGCGAAGCGCGTGTCGTCACCCAGTCAAGCGGTATGCACGAGCGCGGGACAATCGACTTCGAGGATCTCCACGGAGAGGACGACTACGACAAGTGGGACGCTTACGGACAGAGCAAGCTGGCGAACGTCCTGTTTGCCTACGAACTCCAGCGACGACTCGATGCGGCAGGAACTGACGAGGTCACCAGCGTCGCCGTCCATCCCGGCTACGCGGACACGAACTTGCAGGCCAGGACGGGCCGTGAATCGGGCTCGAAGATCGTCTACGCCGCGATGAAACTGGCGAACGCGGTCGTTGCACAGTCTGCCCGCACGGGTGCTCTCCCGATGCTATACGGTGCTGTCACGGAGGGGGTCGACGGCGGGAGCTACATCGGTCCTGGTGGGTTGTTGAATATGCGAGGTGCGCCCGAGCCCCAGCGCTCTAGCGAGCAATCTTACGACCGAGACACCGCTGAGCGATTGTGGGACGTCTCCGAGGCGGCGACGGGCGTCACCTACGATCTCCCGACGGACGCCACCGACACTTAAGGCGGCGGCAGCCGAAGGTGGCCCGATGGGACTTGCCGACTATCACGTTCCCGAGTTCGAACCAGTCGCCGACGAGGCGGCGACCGTGACGACCGACTACTGCCGGTTTACCGTGCTCGAACCGCGGCTCATCCGCCTAGAATACGCTCCTGACGGGGCGTTCGAGGACCGCCCGAGCCAGGCAGTCTGGTACCGCGACCAGCCGGTCCCCGAGTTCTCAGTCACGCGCGCGAACGGCACCCTACAGATCGAAACCGAGTATCTGCACCTGCAGTACGATATCGGCTCCGGATTCAGCGACGACTCGTTGTCGATCACGCTCACTGAGTTCGGCGAGACGTGGGAGTACGGCGACAGCGAGAACACGCTTGGCGGCACAACTCGGACACTTGACGGTGTCGACGGTCAGACTGACCTCGAACCGGGTCTGCTCTCCCGTGACGGCTGGTCGCTCCTTGAGGACACAGACCGGCTCGTCTTCGAGGACGGCTGGGTGACCCCTCGTAATACCCACGAGGACTACGAGGATCTGTACTTCTTCGGGTTCGGCCACGACTATCTCGACACGCTCAAAGCGTACACTGATATCGCCGGTGACGTGCCGATGATCCCTCGGTGGGCGCTTGGCAACTGGTGGAGCCGCTACTGGGAGTACTCACAGGACGAACTTCGAGAGCTGATGACGCGATTCCGCGAGGAGGAGTTGCCGCTGTCGGTCTGTGTCATCGATATGGACTGGCACGTTGTCGACAACCCTCACCACAACGGCTGGACGGGCTGGACGTGGGACGAGGACCTGTTCCCGGATCCCGAAGGCTTTCTCGTGGGACTCGAAGAGATGGGACTGCGATCGACCCTCAATATCCATCCCGCCGACGGCGTCCATCCTCACGAGGACGTCTATCCCGACATCGCAGAACACGTGGGTATCGATCCCGACACTGACACTCCGGTCGAGTTCGACGCCAGCGACCCACAGTTTCTGCGTGGCTACTTCGAGCACGTCATCAATCCCTTAGAGGAGATGGGTGTGGACTTCTGGTGGATCGACTGGCAACAGTGGCGTGAATCCCCCGAGATGGAGGGGCTTGATCCGCTGTGGGCGCTCAATCACCTGCACGCGCTGGATCGAACGCGAGACGGAAGCCGCCCGTTCATTCTCTCGCGGTGGGCGGACGTTAGCAACCACCGCTATCAGGTCGGCTTCTCCGGGGATACAGTCATCTCCTGGGACTCGCTTGCCTTCCAGCCGTACCTGACTGGTGCGGCCTCGAACGTTCAGTTCGGCTGGTGGAGTCACGATATCGGGGGCCACTTCGGCGGCACCGGCGACCGTACCGAGTTCGGCGAGTTGTACGCCCGCTGGACGCAGTTCGGGATGCTCAGTCCGATAAACCGGATCCACACCTCGAAAATGCCGTACGTGGACAAACGTCCCTGGCAGTACGACGGCACGATCGGGGCTGCAATCGAGGATGCGCTCGTGGGTCGCCACGAGTTGATCCCGTATCTCTACACGATGGTCCGGCGCAATCACGCCCACTCCGAGCCCCCGATCCAGCCACTGTACTACCAGCATCCGGACACGGACGTCGCGTACAACCGGCCCAACCAGTACTACTTCGGTAGCGAGTTGCTCGCCGCGCCCCACGTCCGCGAACGGGACGACGACACCCATCTCGCGCGTCGTCCCGTCTGGCTGCCCGACGGGGAGTGGTTCGACTTCGAGACCGGCGAGCGCTACGAGCGTGGTTTTCACACCCGCTATGGCGACCTTGCGGACGTGCCGGTCTATGCGAAACCGGGCGCTATCGTCCCGCTCGACGGTGATCCCGAGTTCGGGGCTGTCGAGGCTCCCGAAACGATCCGGATCCTCGCGTTCCCCGGGGCGGACAACACTTTCGAGCTCTACGACGACGACGGCGTGACCTGTGCGAGCCGGGACGGCGATTACGCCACGACCCGCCTCGCCCAGCAGTTCGAGGGTGACCGACTCACCTTCGAGATCGGGCCGATCGACGGTCTGCCCGGGCATATCCCGGACGATCGGTCGTATGAACTCTGCTTCCG
>JBEQBN010000088.1:0-5633 GCA_041639775.1 Halapricum sp. | reverse complement strand
TACTCGCCGGAGACGTTGTAGGCGGCGACGGGCCGGTCGAAGTGCTCGCGAACGTCCTGGACCACGTCCAGATAGGGGAGTGCTGGCTTGACCATCAACACGTCCGCGCCTTGCTGGACGTCAAGTTCGACCTCGCGGATGGCCTCGCGACTGTTGGCGGGATCCATCTGGTAGTGGCGGCGGTCGCCAAAGGCGGGTGCGCCGTCGGCGGCGTCCCGGAACGGCCCGTAGAAAGCCGACTCGTATTTGGCGGCGTAGCTCATAATTGGCACCTCCGAGTGACTCGCCTCGTCGAGCGATTCCCGTATCGCGCCCACCATCCCGTCTGTCATTGAGGAAGGTGCGACCATATCCGCCCCGGCCTCGGCGTGGGAGACGGCAATCCGCCCCAACGCGTCCAGTGTCGGGTCGTTTTCGACGGTGAGCGTCGGATCCTCGTGGGCGTGGGGCTCAAGGATCCCACAGTGGCCGTGGTCGGTGTACTCACACATACAGACGTCAGTGATGACGTAGGCGTCGGTCTCTGTGCTAATTCGTCGGACGGCCTCCTGGACGACGCCGTCTTCGGCCCAGGCACGGGTTCCGTCTTCGTCTTTCGATTCGGGGATCCCGAAGACGATGACGGCCTCGACGCCGGTCTCCCGTATTTCTTCGACGCGATCGACAGCCGCCGCCACGGGGACGCGCTCGTGGCCGGGCATCGACTCGATCGCGACTCGCTCGTCGGTCGTCGCGTCGACGAACACCGGGGCGATCAGGTCGCTGGCTGAGAGGTCGGTCTCGCTGACCAACCCCCGGATACCGTCCTGGCGGAGCCGTCGCGGGCGCTCTGTGAGGTCCATACCCGTCCCTTCGGGCCGATCGTAGAAAACGTTGGCATCAACACAGGGTGGAAACCTACGAGTTCGATTCCTTGTACTCGTTGACCAGCGACTGCATCGACGCCTTGGCGTCGCCAAAGAGCATACTGGTGTTGTCCCGAGCGAACAGTGGGTTGGCGATTCCGGAGAACCCGGGACTGAGGCTGCGCTTGTTGACGACGACGTGGCGAGCCTCTTCGACGTTGAGGATTGGCATCCCTGCGATCGGGCTGTCGTCGTCCTCGTTGGCCCGCGGGTTGACGACGTCGTTGGCTCCGGTGACGATCACCAGGTCCGTCTGGGAGAAAGTCGGGTTGACCTCCTCGAGTTCACGCATCTTGTCGTAGGGCACGTCGGCCTCGGCTAGCAAGGCATTCATATGGCCGGGCATCCGTCCCGCGACCGGGTGGATGCCGAACTCGACGTCGACGCCGCTGTCCTCCAGCAGATCGACGAGTTCGGCGACGGCGTGTTGGGCCTGGGCGACGGCCATCCCGTATCCGGGGACGATGACCACGCGTTCGGCAGTCTCTAGCAGCATCGTCACCTCTTCGGGCGAAGTCTCAGTGATATTGCCCTCGTAGATGTCCTCCATCTCCTCGCCGGTCTCGTCGTCGCCGAGGCCGCCAAAGAGGACGTTCGTCAGCGAGCGGTTCATCGAATCACACATAATGACCGTCAGAATCATCCCCGCTGCGCCGACAAGCGTCCCGGCGATGATCAAGACCGTATTGTTCAGGACGAACCCGGTCGTGGCGGCCGCCAGTCCCGAGTAGGAGTTCAGAAGCGAGATGACGACCGGCATATCCGCGCCGCCGATTGGCACCACGAGGAAGACACCGAGTAGTAGGGCTGCGGCGACGATCACCCAGTAAACGGGCACCCACTCCGCGGTCGGCACGCCGCCAAACAGCGACGGCTGGACGACGAGGACGGCCCCGGCAACGAGGGCGACCCCGAGGAACGTGACTTTGAGCGCGTGCCCGACGTTGGTGCTGACCGGCGAGTCGCCGACGATTCCGTGAAGTTTGCCCGAGGCCACGAAACTCCCCGAAAAGGTTACCGAGCCAATAATCGCAGCGATGGCTGCTGACGCCGTCAGACCGACCCCGAGGTCGCCGCCGACGGCGAGCACGTCGACCAGCTCCGCACCGGCGACGACCGCCGAGGCACCACCCCCGAACCCGTTGAACAACCCGACGAGCTGGGGCATCTCAGTCGTCTCCACGGCGACTGCGAGATACGCACCGACCACGCCGCCGATGAGCAGTCCGGCCGCGAGAATCACGGGCGTGAGGATCTCGAACCACAGTACTGTGACCGCCACGGCTAGGAACATCCCGCCGGAGGAGATCAGATTCCCGCGCGTGGCCGTCCGCGGATGGGTCATATCGCGCAGACCCTGGATGAACATAATCCCGGCGACTAGATACGCGAACTGCAGCGCCTGCTCGGGCAACTGCTGGGCGAGGATTCCAGCCATCTTACCGACCCCCCTGGCTGAACTCGCTCAGCATAAAGTGACTTACCAGATAGCCGCCGACGACGTTGATCGTCGCCATCACGACTGCGAGAAAGCCAAGCGCCGTTGCTAGCATCGTCTCGCCTTGGCCGGCGACCACGACCGAACCAAGCAGGGTAATCCCGGAGATGGCGTTGGCCCCAGACATCAGCGGCGTGTGCAGGTTCGTCGGAATCTTCGTGATGACCTCATAGCCGATAAACGCCGAGAGCACGAACAGCGTCAGGTTCTCGACGAACGTCACGCCTCGCTCACCTCCCCTGTGTCGCCATTGCTGTCTGTATCGGTCTCGTCGGCATCGTCTTCGTCGGCGTCCGCATCACCATCGTCCTTATGTGGATTCCGAACCGTCCCGTCGTGGACGAGCAGCGTCGACTCGATGATCTCGTCCTCGAAGTCGAAGGCCGGTTCGCCCTCCTCAAGGAGATTCTCCAGGAAGTTGGCGACGTTGTTGGCGTACTGCTGGCTCGCAGTGTGGCTGATCTGGGAGGGCAGATCCGTCGGCCCGTGGACCGTCACGCCGTCGTGTTCGATCGTCTCGCCGGGGACGGTCGGCTCGCAGTTGCCGCCGGTCGCGGCCGACAGATCGACGACGACCGAACCGTCGTCCATTGCTTCGATCAGCTCCGTCGAGACTAGTTCCGGCGCGGGCGCACCGGGAATCGCGGCCGTCGTGATGAGGACGTCCGACTCGGGGACGACCCGTTCCATCTGCTCACGCTGGGCCGCGTAGAACTCCTCGTCCATCTCGCGGGCGTAGCCTTCCTCGTCGCCCGATCCTTCGGTCTCCAGATCGAGTTCAACGAACTCCGCACCGAGGCTCTCAACGTCGCGTTTGGCCTCCAGACGGATGTCGTAGGCCTTGACCGACGCTCCGAGCCGTTCGGCCGTCGCGATGGCCTTTAGCCCGGCGACGCCGGCTCCGATGACGAACACGTCCGCCGGCTGGATTGTCCCGGCGGCGGTCATCTCCATCGGGAACATCTTCGGCAGTTCCTCGGCGGCCAGCAGACAGGACTTGTAGCCGGCGAGACTGGCTTGCGAGGACAGCGCATCCATACTTTGGGCGCGGCTGATCCGCGGGATGAGCTCCAGTGCGAACGCGCTGACGCCCCGATTGGCCAACGTTTCGAGCTGCTCGTCGTTGACCTCGTAGGGGCCGAGCATCCCGACGACAATCTGCCCTTCGCGGTAATGCTCCAAGTCGGGGTCTTCGTGGTTCCCAAGCGCTTCAACCTGCAGGATCACTGTCGCGTCTTCGAAGACTGCTGCCCGATCGTCGTGGACTGTACAGCCGACCGACTCGTACTCGCTGTCGGCCCAGCCGGCACCTTTCCCGGCGCCGGCCTCGACGATGACGTCGTGTCCGTCTTCGATTAGCTCCGCCGCAACCGGCGGCACGAGCGCGACACGATCCTCCTCGCCGACCTCGCTCGGGACGCCGATGATCACGGCGACACCTCCCACGACGGCAGTAGCGGACCGCTACCGTCTGGTCCGGGACTGTCGGGCGACATACTGTGTGCCATTGTTCACTTTCACTCCGAGACTGAGGGTTACTTTTCTTACGGTATGGGATTATGCCCCTCGAAATTTGAGGTTCACAGTCCTTTTCTAATAATAGGGCACAACTGGTGCCACGAACAGCGCAGGCCACGTTCGGGACTGTCTATTCGACCGTGTCAGCCAGCCTGTCATTCCCACGTCGTACCCAACTAATAAGTTGCCGAACGCTGATATGAGATGTATGATCCGTCTCGCTGCCGCGGTTTGCGATCGGTCCGGCGAGACGGCGGTTTCGAAACGCAAACTTGGACTTTGACTCGCGGCGGGGTGGCGTCCCGTCGCGGGTCGGTCCTATTTTAATAGCTCGCGCAGTAACGACACCAACAACTACCACTCATGACAACCCATCTCTTCGAGGGCGTCTATCCCGCGATGGTGACGCCCTTCGAGACGGACGGAAGTATCGATTTCGACCAACTGCAGGCCGACGCCCAGCGGTTGGAAGCGGCGGGCGTTGACGGGCTCGTCCCCGTCGGCTCGACGGGCGAGTCGGCGACGCTCTCGCACGACGAACACGTCGAGGTCGTTGAGGCGGTCATCGACGCCGTCGAGGACGTCCCCGTGATCGCCGGCACCGGGAGCAACAACACCCGCGAGGCGCTGGAACTCTCCCAGCGGGCGGCCGATGCCGGCGCTGACGCCCTGTTGCTCATCTCGCCGTACTACAACAAGCCCGAACAGCAGGGCCTGCTGGAACACTACCGGACGCTGGCCGACGAGGTAGACGTCCCTCAGATCGTGTACAACGTTCCCTCCCGGACGGGTCGGAACGTCGATCCCGACACCGTCGTCGAGCTGGCCAGTCATCCCAATATCGCGGCGTTTAAGGCTGCCAGTGGCGATATAGGACAGATCAGCGAGATCATCGAGCGGACCCGCGACGAGGAGTTCGCAGTGCTGTCCGGCGACGACGGGATGACGCTGCCGATGCTGTCGGCCGGCGCGGACGGCTGTGTCTCGGTGGTCGCCAACGTCGAACCCGAGCGGACCTGCGCGATGGTCGGGGCGGCCCTCTCCGGCGATTACGAGTTCGCCCGTGACCTGCATCACGAACTCGGGGAGCTGACCCGACGGCTGTTCGTCGAGACCAATCCGATCCCGATCAAGGAAGCGATGCACATCCGCGGACACGGCACGCCGTATCTCCGCTCGCCGCTGACTCGCCTGTCGGAACCACATCGCGAGGCTCTGGCAGCCGAACTGGACCGGCTGGCCGAGGCGGATATCGAGGGCGATTACGCGGAGGTGGAGCGATGATCTCGCTTGGTGTCACGGGTGCTGCCGGGCGAATGGGTGAAGCCGTCATCGAGACCGCCGCCGATCGCGACGACGTCGAGGTCGTCTTCGGCGTCGATCAGGCGGACGTCGAGGCGGTACTGGGCGTTCCAGTATCGGATTCGGACGCCTTCGAGGACCTGCTCGAAACCCACGACCCGGACGCTGTCATCGACTTCACAGTGCCGAAGGCCGCGACGCAGTTCGCGACCGCCTGTGCGGAGGCCGGCGTGCCGCTGGTGACCGGGACGACTGGTCACGACGACCTGCAGTTCGAGACGGTCGCGGCCGCCAGCGAGCGCACGCCCGTGCTGAAGGCGGCGAACTTCGCTCGCGGGATCCAGGCGCTACTACGAACGGTCTCGGCGGCTGTCGAGGCGCTGCCGGGCTATGACATTGAGGTTACAGAG
>JBEQBN010000087.1:1136-5640 GCA_041639775.1 Halapricum sp. | reverse complement strand
GCCGCGGTCGTCCAGGAGACGGTCGACTCGCTCCCGGACGGGCTCGACGACGTCCACGTGATCGCCGAGGAGGCCATCGACGTGGCCGGCGCGAGCGTCCACGTCGTCCCCGAGGACTTCGAGTCCCGGGCCGTCCGGAAGGGCCGCGCCCAGGAGTGGGCGCGTCGAGCGATCGATACCGACCGGGAGTTCGTCCTCTACCTTGACGAGGACAGCGTCGTCGAGTCCTTCGAGGGACTTCCCGACGCGGACATCGTCCAGCTTCGGGAGAAGCCGCGGCGGACGGATTCGAGTCTGAGCTTCCTCGCGGACGTCTACCGGATGGGCGTCCAGATCGAACAGCGAGCGTTCGCGCGACTTTCGATCCCGCTTTTCGCCTGGGGCGGCGGGATCGCCGTCCGGAGCGACGTCGAGGACGCGGTCACCTGGGATCGGGAGACGCTCGTCGAGGACACCGCCTTCGTCTGGGCGGCTTTCAGTGAGTACGACATCGACTTCGCGCTGTCGGAGTCGGTCTGTCGCAACGAAGCCCCGCCGTCGCTGTACGAGATCGGCCAGCAGCGCCGGCGCTGGTCGGCTGGCAACGTCCAGGCCGCGAAGTTGCTCCCGCTTCGCTACGAGCTGCTGACCCGGATCCGCAACTACGCGTGGGCACTGTCGCCGATCGTGACACTGGTCGTGTTGCCGCTGTCGATACTCGGCGCGTCGGTCGCATACGGCGGCGCGCTGCTACTGGCGTCGCTTGGGCTGGGACTGTTCACGGCCTTCTGGTTCCTCCGCGGGGTCGCGTACTACGGGGAAGGCCACGCCGGCTGGCTGCTGGCGCTGCCGCTGGCTCCGCTCGTGACCGTCGTCCACTCGATGGGGACCGTCGCCGGCATCGTCAACCCGCCCGAACAGTTCCGGGTGACGACGAAGGTCGGCGGGGAGTGACAGTCGTCCACGAACGCTGTCGCTCCCGAAATCGTTTTGACCCGCGCGGGCGCACCGTCAGTATGCCCACTGACTCCGACACGGGGTACGACCCCACACTCGGGAACAAGTTCGTCTTCGTGACCGGCGGGGTGATGTCCGGTCTCGGTAAGGGAATTACGGCCGCCAGCACCGGCCGGCTCCTGAAAAACGCCGGGTTCGACGTCACCGCCGTCAAGATCGACCCGTACCTGAACGTCGACGCCGGGACGATGAATCCCTTCCAGCACGGGGAAGTGTACGTCCTGAAAGACGGCGGCGAAGTCGACCTCGATCTGGGGAACTACGAGCGGTTCCTCGACGAGGATATGACTTCCGATCACAACGTCACCACAGGGAAGACCTACCGCCACGTCATCGAGAAGGAACGTGCGGGCGACTACCTCGGCAAGACCGTCCAGATCATCCCGCACATCACCGACGACATCAAACGGCGGATCCGCGAAGCCGCCGAGGGGACCGACGTCTGTATCGTCGAGGTCGGCGGGACCGTCGGCGACATCGAGGGAATGCCCTATCTGGAAGCACTGCGGCAGTTCGCCCACGAGCAGGACGACAACGACATCCTCTTCACCCACGTCACGCTGGTGCCCTACTCGAAAAACGGCGAGCAAAAGACCAAGCCGACCCAACACTCCGTCAAGGAACTGCGCTCGATCGGTCTCCAGCCGGACATCCTGGTCGGTCGCTGTGAGGACCGGCTTCACCCCGACGTCAAGGAGAAGATCGCGCTGTTCTGTGACGTGCCGACGGAGGCGGTCTTCTCGAACCCGGACGTCGAGGACATCTATCACGTGCCGCTGATGGTCGAAGAAGAGGGGCTGGACGAGTACGTTATGGAGGAACTCGGGCTGGCCGAGCGCGCGCTACCCGAAGACGAACGCGACAATACGTGGCGTGAGCTCGTCACCCAGGAGACCACCGGCGAGGTCGACATCGCCCTCGTGGGGAAATACGACCTCGAAGACGCGTATATGTCCGTCAACGAGGCGTTGAAACACGCCGGCCTGGAGAAAAACGTCGACATCAACGTCCGGTGGGTCGATTCGGACAAAGACGACGTGACCGAGAGCGCGAACCTCACCGAGGCCGATGGGGTCGTCGTCCCCGGCGGGTTCGGCGCTCGCGGCACGGAGGGCAAGATCGAAGCGATCCGCTACGCCCGCGAGAACGACGTGCCGTTTTTGGGGCTCTGTCTGGGCTTCCAGATGGCCGTCGTCGAGCACGCTCGGAACGTCCTCGGCTACGAGGAGGCCCACTCCGCGGAGATGGACGAGGAGACGCCCGATCCGGTTATCGATATCCTGCCCGAGCAGGAACACACCGAAGATATGGGCGGGACGATGCGGCTGGGCGCTCACAAGACCGACATCACACCTGGGACACTTGCCGAAGACATCTACGAATCAACAGTCTGTACCGAACGACACCGCCATCGCTACGAGGTCAATCCCGAGTACTTTGAGGACTTCGCCGAAACCAGTATGGTCTTCTCCGGGCGCGCCGGTCGCCGAATGGAGATCCTCGAACTCGACGATCACCCCTATTTCCTGGGGACGCAGTTCCATCCGGAGTTCCGCTCGCGACCGACGCGGGCCTCGCCGCCGTTCGTCGGGTTGCTCGAAGCGGTGCTTGGTGAACGGGACTGGGCAGACCAACAAGAGATCGAAGCCTGACGGTCGTCACCTTCTTTCCGAACCGGACCGAAGCGCCGCTATGAACCACGACGAGTCACGCGATCTGTACGATCGTGCACTGTCGGTACTACCCGGCGGCGTCAACTCTTCGGTGCGAGCCACACGACCGTATCCGTTCTTCGTCCAGAAGGGCGACGGCGGGCACGTGATCGACGCTGACGGCAACCGGTATCTCGATTTCGTGATGGGGTATGGACCGCTCTTGCTCGGCCACGACCTGCCCGAGTCGGTCCAGTCGGCAGTCCAGCGACGCGCCAGCGAGGGGCCGATGTACGGCGCGCCGACCGAAGTCGAGGTCGAACTCGCGGAGTTTCTCGCCCGACACGTCCCGAGCGTCGAGATGGTCCGGTTCGTCAACAGCGGTACCGAGGCGACCGTCTCCGCGGTCCGGCTGGCTCGCGGGTACACTGGTCGGGACAAGATCGTCATTATGGAGGGGAGCTACCACGGCGCCCAGGAATCGACGCTCGTCGAGGGCAACCGCGACGAGACCACACCGTCCAGTCCAGGCATTCCCGAGAGTTTCGCCAAGCACACGGTCACCGTCCCGTTCAACGACGAGGACGCGGCTCGCGAGGTCTTCGAGGAACACGGCGAAGACATCGCCGCCGTCCTGACCGAGCCGATCCTGGGCAACCACGGCATCGTCCACCCGGTCGAAGGCTACCACGAGACACTCAGAGAACTGACAGCGCAACACGGCGCACTCCTGATTTTCGACGAGGTCATCACGGGCTTTCGCGTCGGTGGCCTCCAGTGTGCCCAGGGGAAATTCGGCGTCGACCCCGACATCACGACGTTCGGCAAGATCGTCGGCGGCGGCTTCCCGGTCGGGGCGATCGGCGGCAAAAGCGAGATTATCGAGCAGTTCACGCCCGCCGGAGACGTGTTCCAGTCCGGCACCTTCTCCGGCCATCCAGTGACAATGGCCGCCGGGCTGGAAACCCTGCGCTATGCCGCCGAAAACGACGTCTACGAGCACGTCAACCGGCTGGGAGAGGAGTTACGCTCGGGTGTTGCCGAGATTCTCGAAGACCAGGCACCGAACTACACCGTCGTCGGCACCGACTCGATGTTCAAGGTGATTTTCACCCGCGAAGGAGCATTTGGCGACGGCCACTGTGAGGGAGGCTGTACGCAGAATCGGAGTTGTCCGCGCTACGAACACTGTCCGAAAAACGGTGCCGACGTCGATCGCGCCGAGACCGAACGCTGGGAGCGGTTGTTCTGGCCCGCGATGAAAGAACAGGGTGTGTTCCTGACTCCGAACCAATTCGAATCGCAGTTCGTCTCGGCCGCCCACACGGAATCCGACATCGAACAGGCGTTGGAAGCCTACAAAGAAGTACTGTGACGGCTATACGTCGGTAGGATGGGAGACGGAAACGACGGATCAGCTACGCAAAGAGGTACTCGTCGGCCTCACCGATCGCGATCGCAGCGCCGACAGCGAGCAACGCGGCGCCGGCCGCGAGCAACCCAATCGCGATTGCAAGGTTCGATTCCGCAATCAGCGTCACGGTACCCGCGACAAGAGCCAGAAAGCTCGTCGCAAGGACGATCGCGAAAATAATCGAGCGTTGGCGACCGTGTTCGTCCGATTCGACCAACTCCGCATCACCGATCTCAACCATATTCTATGATATACGATCATCCATAAATAATGTTGGGGCCTCCAGCGATTCGGACCGGCAGCCCTTGGGGCGATTCAATCCGCCGCCCACTTCCGCTCGGCTTTGCCAACCTTCAGTTGCCACTTTTTCCGCTCGCTCCTATCGTCGCTCGCGCAAAAACTTGGGGAAAAAAGACCCCGCTCGCCCACTTCCGCTCGGCTT
>JBEQBN010000087.1:0-1126 GCA_041639775.1 Halapricum sp. | reverse complement strand
TCCTATCGTCGCTCGCGCAAAAACGTGGTTCTCGCGAGCGAAGCGAGCGAGAGCAGGGAAGGCGCAGCCCGCATAGCGAGTGCAACGAGCGAGCAGGACCGCCTTCCCGTGGGAAAAAGACCCCGCCCGCCCACTTCCGCTCGGCTTTGCCAACCTTCTTGAGTGAGTACGCCCAACCCTGTTTCGACCGAATGGCCACCGCGGACAACACCGAACTCATCGATCGCTTCGAGGAGTTCTACCGGGACTACTATCGCAACGAAATCGGCGAACTCGCACAGAAGTACCCCTCCGAACAGAAGTCGCTGTTCGTCGACTGGCAGGACCTCTATCGGTTCGATCCGGATCTGGCCGAGGACGTCCGCAACCAGCCCGAACAGCTGCAGGAATACGCCGAGGAAGCGCTGCGACTCTATGATCTCCCTGTCGACGTGAAGCTCGGTCAGGCCCACGTCCGGGTCACGAACCTCCCAGAGACGACCGGCATCCGGGACATCCGGGCCGACCACCGCGGTCAACTCATCAGCGTCCGGGGTATCGTCCGCAAAGCCACGGAAGTCCGCCCGAAAGTGACGACCGCGGCCTTCGAGTGTCAGCGCTGTGGGACGCTCACTCGTATTCCACAGACCACCGGCGACTTTCAGGAACCCCACGAGTGTCAGGGCTGTGAGCGTCAGGGCCCCTTCCGGATCAATTTCGACCAATCGGAGTTCATCGACGCCCAGAAGATCCGCGTCCAGGAGTCCCCCGAAGGGCTGCGCGGCGGCGAGACGCCCCAGTCGATCGACGTCAACATCGAAGACGACATCACCGGCAACGTCACCGCGGGCGATCACGTCCGCGTGAGCGGGATCCTCAAACTCGACCAACGGGAGAGCGGCAACGAGAAGACCCCGATGTTCGACACCTATATGGACGGGATGACCGTCGAGATCGAAGACGAGCAGTTCGAGGATATGGACATCACCGACGCCGACAAAAAGGAGATCGTCGAACTCTCGAACGAACCCGACATCTACGAGCGGATGGTCGGCGCGATCGCCCCCTCGATTTACGGCTACGAGCAGGAGAAGCTCTCGATGATTCTCCAATTGTTCTCGGGCGTCTCGAAGGACTTGCCCGACGG
>JBEQBN010000086.1:0-5694 GCA_041639775.1 Halapricum sp. | reverse complement strand
CGTACCGTTCGCAGACTCGCTGCAGTTTGGGGACCGTGACGCCGAGACTCATCGCCTCGACGTCTTCGTCGGCCGGGTCGTCGACGCCGACGGCGGCGAAGGCCTCGCGAGCACCCTCATAGTGGGGTGGCAGACCCGTCAACTCCAGTAGCACGCCGTCGTTGTCGAAGATGACCGCCTCGTACATACACAGTCGTATGGGGTAGACAGGCCTGACAGTTTCGGTCCTGATCAAAACTCGAAGTCGTCGGGGTCGTCTTCGGCGTCGAAATCAAACTCCTCATCGGGCTCGTCCTCAGCGGCAAACGGATCTGACCCGTCAGCCTCGAACGCCTCCGGTGGCTGTCCAGCCACGTCGATGACCGCGTCGTCGACGATGATCGGGCAATCGACCCGAAGCGCGACTGCGATCCCGTCGCTCGGGCGAGCGTCGAAGACTGCGTCCTTGCGCGACCCTCCGGTGTACTGCTCGGCGTCGATCTTCGCGTAGAAGGTGCCATCAGCGAGATCGTCGATCCGGACGCGGTCGATCGCCCCACCGAACTCGGAGAGCATCTCGATTAGGAGGTCGTGAGTCAGCGGGCGCTCGAACGGCTCCTCGTCGATCGCCAGTTGCATCGACTGGGCCTGGTCTGCACTGACGAAGATCGGCACGTACTGGTTTCGCGCCCGCAAGAGGACGACCGGCGCACCCGCCCCGTCGTCCCCGACGCCGACGCCGATCCCCTCGACTGTGGCCTCGTGTTCCATACGACGAGATTCGACGGCGATTCCCAAAAGTACTCGGGCGCGCCAGGCGGTCGGGACCGACGATTTCGCCCCAGAATACACGATCATATATAAATCCATCGTCGATTAACGCCGTTTGGGGGATGAAACCGGTGTAATCTGGCCCAACCGAGACTGAATCGCCTTTGAGGAGTCCCCGGTTAAAATGGTTTCTCGATGTATGCTCAGTCGGAGTCAACGAAAATGAATCTCACAAAAATTGCGGGCATCGCCCTTGCAGTGGTGCTCATTGCCGGCGGCACGGCAGCAGCACTGCCGGGCAACGCAGCAGACGCACCGATAGCCGACCAGACAGACGCGAACGAAACGGCAACCGACGCAGCTGACGCGAACGAAACGGACGAACCGGCAGACAGAATGGATCGTCGATCACACGAGGACACCGAGCGTGGTCCGCCCGCGGATCGTGGCCCACAGATGAACGAGAACGCTTCGGCGACCGAGCGTGGTCCGCCGACTGAGATGCCCGAGCAGGTGCCGGACTTCGTGACAGAACTCCACGAGACGATAAACCAGTTCCTCTCGGGCGAACTCGAGGGCGATCTGGGTTCGGCGATCGCTGACATCACGCCTGAGGACGGTGACGTGCCGGAAGACAACGACGAGAGCGCAGCCGATAACGAACAGTCGGCTGCGGACGAACGAGAAGACGAACGAGAGGAAAGCGAACGCGCGTCCGACAGCGACGATGAAACGCCCGAAAACGACACTGACGAGACAGAAGACACTGAGGCCGACGACCAAGAGACTGACGACGAAGAGACTGACAGCGACGATGCCACGACCGAAAACTGAGAGAAAGCGCCCCCGACTGGACCCCCACACTCGGCCCTCCACCGATCTGACACACAATCGCCGGTAACGTCGGTCTTTTCTACGGGACTCGCGTACGATCAGGTATGAGTGTCCCCACCACGGATCGGGAACTCGACCGCAAGCAGGCAACGCTGGCGGTCGCGCCCTTCATAATACTGGGGCTTGGGAACCTGGCGCTGTTGCTCGGTTGGGGACTGAAACCACTGTGGGCGTTTCTCATCCTGCCGCCGATTCTGTTCATCAGCGTGCTCGGCTGGATCGCGTTCCGAACCGGCTTCGTCCGCGACCAGGGCCGCAGCTAAGACAGGAGTTCGTCGACAGCACCGCGAGCGGCCAGCGCGGCGTCGTCGGCGACTTGCCGGTCGTCAATCCGGTCGTCCTCGACGTTGAGATAGACGTCGACTTCCAGCATTTCGTCCTCGAATGTCACGGTGATATCGAAGTCGGTGACTGCCGAGCGGTCACACCGCGAAAAAATGACGTTCTCGGCCGCGTCAGCGGCCGTCTGGACGACCTCGCTGTCCTCGACCATCGTCTCAGTCGCCGCCGGGGCCGACGTCCGGGCTCGGACCGCCGGCGCCAGCACCGCCGGCACCGCCACCAAGCATCTGCTGGAGCTCCTGCTGGAGGTCCTCGAACTGCTCTTGGACGCGCTCTTCCTGTTTGTCGAGACTCTCGACGCGGACTTCGAGGTTGTCGACTTTCTCTTCGAGGTCATCGTAGGCCTCGTCGTAGTCGCTCTCGACAAGCAGTTCGCCGACCTGACGGTACATCCCCGTGTCCTCGTCGATGTCCTCGAGTGCGTCGAGTGCACTCTCGGCCTCGGCGAGCTGGGTCTCGGCCTGCTGTTTCTGTGTGGCGACCTGCTGGGCCGTCTCCTGCAGATCCTGCAATTCCTCGAGTTTCTCCTGTGCTTCCGGCGGCAGATTACCCTGCATACCCTGACGGTGGAGACCCGCCCTGTTAAACCCACGTTTTTAGTTCGAACGATGCAAACAGAACGCCCAGTCGACAGCGTTAATCCCGAGCGCGGAGTAACACTGCTGGCAGCGGGAGCCCAGTTCCCGTGCCCGAGACTGCACACCGCACAACGGGCATGAGGAAAGTCCCCCCACCGACCGGGCAGGTGACCGGGTGCAAACCCGGAGCGGGAGACCGCTGGCTCTGGAACAGAAACGAGACCACTCCGTCCGACCGATGAGGCGTGCGAACCCCGACTGACGAAGGCCAACACGGGTCCCGGGTGTAAGCCCGGCGGACCGGTTGGTCGAGAAAGGAACGGGAAGTTGACCCGCCGAGGATGGCCCGCGGCACACGCCGCTGGTCCGACCGGTCCGGCCTCGCCGGACAGTGGACGACGGAGAACGGATGGAACGGCGAATCCTCACCGGTGCAAGTCCGCGCCACAAGGTAGCCCGGGCGCGGCGCGGACGCTCAGCCGAATACCGGGCCGAACAGAAGGGGGCTTACTCCCCGCAGCCGCTCGAACTCGCGAGCGACCGCACCGGTCTGTCGATCGCAACGCCTCGGCGTGTCGCTTCGTCACGTGCGTTTATGCCGGCCGATCCCGTGGGATCGATATGGTACCTACACACACGATAGAGGACCTGATCGCCCTCAGACGCGACCTCCACGAACATCCCGAGCCCGCCTGGCGGGAGTTCTACACCACTGCTCGGATCGTCGAGGCGTTGCGAGAACGCGACGTCGACGAGATCCACTACGGGCCGGCGGTGATCGAGGAGTCTGCCCGGATGAACGTTCCCGACGAGGGAGCAATCGCCGAGTGGTACGACCGGGCGCTCTCGGCGGGTGTGGAGCCCGAGTTACTGGAGCCGATGGAAGGGGGATATACGGGCGCAATCGCCGTCGTCGAACGCGGTGAGGGGCCGACCGTCGGACTCCGTGTCGATATCGACGCGCTCCCGATCACGGAGTCAAACGAGGACCACCACTACCCCGCAGCCGAGGGGTTCCGGTCCAAGCACGACGGGTATATGCACGCCTGCGGCCACGACGCCCACGCCACGTTCGGGGTAGGCGTGATCGACGCGGTGCTCGCGTCGGAGTTTTCCGGGACGCTGAAGGTGGTTTTCCAGCCAGGGGAAGAACGTATCGCCGGCGCGAAGCCGATGGCCGAGTCGGGTCACCTCGACGATGTCGAGTACCTACTCGCAGTCCACGTCGGACTAGACCACCCGACCGGCGAGGTAGTCGCCGGTATCGACGGCTTTCTGGCCGTCCAGCAGTTCCTCGCGGAGTTCACCGGGGAGTCGTCTCACGCGGGCGCTCATCCCGAGCGAGGGGCGAACACAGTGCAAGCGCTCGCGACCGCCGTCCAGAACCTATACGCGATTCCGCGCCACACCGACGGGGCGACTCGGGTCAACGCCGGCATCGTCGGCGGCGGGACCGCGACGAACATCGTCCCCGACGAATCGTTTCTCGAGGGAGAGGTCCGAGGTGAAACGACGGCACTCGCCGACTACACCTACGAGCGCGCCGAGCGCGTGCTGGCGAGTGCGGCAGAGATGCACGGGTGTGACGTAGCCGTCGAGACACGGGGGAAAGCCCCCAGCGCCGAGAGCGACGACGAATTGGTCGCGGTTGTGGCCGAAGCCGCACGGGACGTTTCGGGGGTGACCGAAATCATCGAGCGCGACGAACTCGGCGGGAGCGAGGACGCGACCTACCTGATGGGTCACGTCCAGGACAACGGCGGCTATGCCACCTACGTCGGGGTCGGCACCGATCACCCGGGTGGCCACCACACGAGCACCTTCGACGTCGACGAGACGTCAATCGAAATTGCCGTTGACGTACTGGCTGGAGCGGTGCTGACGCTCACAGAGTATGATCGGTGACAACCACCACAGCCGTCTCCGTATCCGGCGACTACGCTGGCCCGAATCACTAAGCGCGATCCCGTAGAACACCAACTATGGACGTGCTAATCCTCGGCGGTACGGGCCTCATTTCGACGGCGATCACCAGACAACTCGACAGTGCCGGCTATGACGTGACCGTCTGCAACCGCGGCCAAAGCGATGCCACGATCCCGGAGTCGGTCGACCGCGTCCGAGCGGACCGATTCGGCGACGAGTTCCCGGCACGAGTCTCGGGCACCGATCCCGAGGTTGTGATCGATATGCTGTGTTTCTCCGAAAGTGACGCCGAGCTCGCGATCGAGGCCTTCGAAGACCGGATCGAACAGTACATACTGACCTCAACGATCGACGTGTACCGCCGCCCAGTCGGGGCAAACCCAGTCTCCGAGAGCGCCCCACGCCACCCGCCGACAAGCACCTACGGCGCGAACAAAGCCGCCGCCGAGGACACGATCCGCGCTGCCCACGACCGCGGGGCGTTCGCGGCCACGATCGTCCGCCCGTGGACGACCTACGGTCCGCACGGAAACGGAAACCTCTGTCACACGTTCGGTGTCGATACCACCTATCTGCGGCGGCTCCGTGACGGCGAGCCGATCGTCGTCCACGGCGACGGGACCGGCCTGTGGGGCCCCACTCACCGGCGGGACGTCGCCGGGGCCTACGTCGGCGCGGTGGGCAACCGGGCTGCCTACGGCGAGGCCTACAACGTCACCGCCGAGAGATTCCCGACCTGGAATGAGTACTACCGAACGCTCGCGGACGCGCTGGGTGCGCCCGAACCCGAACTGGTGCACGTCCCCACCGACGTGCTGCTGGAGATTGCGCCCGAGAGGACGGACTTTCTGGCGGATCACGGCCGTTATAGCACGACCTTCGATACCTCGAAAGCGCGTCGGGACCTGGGCTACGAGCAGTCGATCAGTCTCGAACGCGGCGCCCGGGAGGTCATCGCGTATCTCGAGGAAAACAACGCGATAACCAGCGAAGACGACGCGTTCATTGACGCGCTCATCACGGACTGGCGAGAGTCAAGAGACGCGTTCATCGGGGAGTTCGAGCGCTGAGATTTCCGGTCAGCAACGAGAAGACGTCGTTCCCGGCCGTCATCGTGTCGTCGCCGTCGACGATCTGGCGACCGGCTCGGTGAGTGTCGTGCCTCCGCCGTCAATATCGAGCGTGGCGCCGTCCTGTGTCTCGA
>JBEQBN010000085.1:0-5757 GCA_041639775.1 Halapricum sp. | reverse complement strand
CCGGGGGAACCGCAGTGCATAGCCCGATTCGTAGGTGCTGGATGTCTGCAACTCCTCGTAGCCGACCTCGAAGACGACCGCCGGATCGAGATTGACCGCGACGCCGTCCTCGCTACGAATGTGCGGCTCGAGGCGCTCGGTCAGCGACTGGAGTTGCTCGTCGGTGATGCCGGTCGCGACGTTGCCGACCGGCGCGTAGCCGTCCGGCGTGCGCGCCGAGACCTCGAACGTCCCGAGCAGTTCGGCGCGCCGCCCCTCGCCCCACTCCGCACCCGTGACGACCAGGTCCAGCGTCTCCACGTCGGGCTTGCGCTTGCGCCAGTGCTTACCGCGCCGACCCGGCGTGTACGCCGACCCGGGGTCCTTGAGCATAATCCCTTCGTGGCCCGCCTCCAGCGTCTCGGCCTCGATCTCGGCGATCGCCTCGCCGTCCTCGGCGAGCCACCACTCCGAGACGCCCGTCGAAAGCAGCCGTTCGAGGCGCTCGCGACGCGCTTCGAGTGCGGCGTCCAGCAGGTCCGCCCCGTCCGCGTGCAGACAGTCGAACGCTCGCAGGCGTACTTCCACGTTCTCGCGGGCCTTCGCGACGTCGTGTTTCCGGCGAAAGCGCCGTAACACGTCCTGGAATGGAAGCATCTCGCCGTCCTCGTCGATCGCGACGACTTCCCCGTCGAGGATCGCCGGCGCGTCCAGTTCGCGCTCGACGAAGGCGACGACCTCCGGAAGGGCGTCGGTCACCTCCTCCATGTTCCGCGAGAACAGTCGCGCCCGATCGCCGTCGTAATGGACCTGTACCCGCGCGCCGTCGTACTTGACCTCGACCGCGGCTTGCTCCCAGTCTTCGAGTGCCCCGGTGACCGTCCCGGTCTGGGCGAGCATCGCCTGGACCGGTCGCCCGATCTCGAGGTGTAACTCCTCGAGGCCGTCTTCGCCGTCCTCGCGTGCGACCTTCGCGACGAGCCCGTAATCGTTGGTGACCTGCAGCGCGCGCTCGACCGCCTCGATCGGTACGTCGAACGCCCCGGCGACGGCGTCTCTGACCGTCCCGCCCCCGACGCCGATCCGCATCTCCCCGAGGACGAGCCGGGCGAGATACCGCGCCTCTGTCGTGCTCGCACGGTTGAACAGCCCGAAGAGCAGGTCCGTCTTCGTGTCCTGGCTGCCGGCACCTTCGGCCGCGGCCAGCTCACGGAGATCGCCGTCCACTTCGGCGACGGTCAGCCCGTCGTCGTCACCGCCGGTGAACGCGCCCAGCCCCTGCTGTCCGCCGAGGTCGTAACTGGCGGCGACGGCGCCGATCTCGCCGCGGTCGGCGAGCCGCGCTTCCACGTCCGCTGCGGTGACGTTGTGCCCGGCCGCACGGGCGATCGCCTCGTAACATAGCGCGGGTCCGATGTCCAGCGTCCGGGAGTCGTGCGCGGGGAACACCCGTCCCTGTAGAAAACGGACGATACTCGGGAGGTCCGACCCGGCCACTGCGAGCAGGTTGCTGACCCGCTCGGTTATTTCGGTGTCGGCGCTCGTGGCCTCGATCTCGTGTGCCCGATCGGCGAACGCGGCGAAGTCCATCGCCCGACCGTTGCCCGCTCGCGACCCTAATACTGTCGTCCTATCACGGCACGCGGATCAGCCGGTGGCTCCAGCTGGGCTGAGCGCGTCTGTCGTACCGCTCGTGTCAGTCCGGTTGTGGGTAACCGTCGCCTCGACGGCCACCTGGTAGCTACCTGCCGGGTACGGCCGGTCGGTTTCGTTGCCCGCGTAGTCGAACTGGCGGTTGTCGTTCGTGTCCAGATGGGGGACGGCGACGATATCGAGTTCGCTCCGATCGGGTGGGTTATCGAGCGTGACGACGACGTTGCGGTGGGTTCCCGGCGGCAGGTACTCCGTTCGGCCGATCACGTCGCCTTCCCGGTCGTCGATATGGACGACGACGAACCCGCCGTCGGACATCGAGACTGACTCGATGGTGAGCTGCTCGCCGTCCGTCATCGGTTGGGTCCCGAAGTTGATCGACGCGACTGGTGAGGACAACAGCAAGAACGCTACGTACGCGATGGCGAGCATCCCCGCCGCGTGTTTGGCACCGTCCTTGATCGTTCCCTCGCCGAGCTGTCCGGCGATGAACCCCGAGAACAGGGCCTGGACCAGCGCCGTGTGGAAGAACACGAGCGCGTAGGCGGCCTTGTCGACTTCACCAAGGCGGGCGAACTGCTCGGCGTTGACTCCCAGCCGGTTGGGGCCCTCGGGCGTCTGGACCGACTCGGGCAGCGCGGGGATCAGCACCTCCTGGACGGCGATGATGATCACGAGAAAGACGAAAAACGAGATGTAGATGACGACCAGATAGGTAAACATCTGCTGGCGGCGCTGGCGTCGCATCCGTAGGTCCGACCGGGACTGGTTGGCGGCGATTCGCAGCACTGGCCCGAGATTACCGCTTGCGTGCATCGCGTTGGTCAATAGTGTCACGACCCGTGCGATCGAGGTCGTCCGGACGCGGCGTCCGAACCTGACCAGTGCGGCCTGCACGTTCGCGCCCATCTCCACGTCGCTCCAGATCCGGTCGACCTCGTCGCCGAGCGCGTCCAGGTCGCTGTCCCTGACCCGATCAAGGCTCTCGACGACGGACATTCCGGCCTCGTTGAGGCTCGCGAGCCGTTCGAGTAGATCGGGCGTCGCCGCCTCGATCCGGTCGATACGCCGCTTGTACACTTCACGGACGAGGGCGAAAGTCCCGAGGACGAACAGTCCGGCCTGGATGAGGATATCGTCGAGCACCCGTACGCTGATCCCGTCTCCGGCCAGCGCGTCGGGCATCCGGAGTCCGATCCAGACCAGCGCGATCGGGACAGTCAGATACAGCAACCGCGTCGGATACCACATAATCGTCTGCAGCGGCGATCCGAACACCCCCTTGAGGCGACTCGCGCTGTCGTAGAGCCGCAGTTGTGCCAGGTTCGAACGGACCGTCGGACTCGTCCCTCCGTCGGCGCTCGTCGTCGGCGTCTCCGGGACGGCCTTGCTCCGGGAGCGACTCGCGGCGTCCGGGGCACTCGTGCTCTCGTCGTCCGCCGCGAGCTGGGAGACGCCGCTCTCGCGGGCGATGCCGAGCTGTTCGAGTTTCTGCATCAGGAAGAGCATAAACCCGGCGTTGGCCAGCGGGATGATCAGGTATCCGATCATCTTGATGAAAAGCAGCGTGTCGGTCGTCGTGAGTCCGAACACGAGCAGGATCGTCACCAGAAAGAGCATCCCCGCGACCAGCACCGTCACGTACGCCTCGGCGATCGTCGCCAGCAACTCCAGGACCTCCTCCTGACGCTCTTCTGCCTCTTCCTGATATCGTTCGTACTGTGACTGCAGGAAGCGCGGCAGGCTCTGGCCGCTCTGGAGGACGCTCGCGAGATTTTCGGAGAAGGTCTTCCACTTTTGGCTAGGCGTCCGGTAGGCGATCCGCCGGATCGCCGAGATCACGTCCGTGTTGAACAGGTCCATCTGCCGGACGCCGACGTTGACCTCCGCGGCCGCGTCCCCGTATATCTCCTGGTTTTCTCCGAGCGTGCGCATCACCGTCGGAAACGTCGTCCCGCCGCGGGAGAGGGCGTACATAAACGCGACCGTCCGTGGCAGCGCCTCGTTGATGCCGCGTCGGCGGACCTCAGCGTTACTTTGTGGGATCTGCCAGCGAAAGACGTACGCCAGCGTCGCCCCCAGCGAGCCGACAGCGATTCCGCCGCCGACGTACAGCAGGTCCCGGGCCATCGGCGCGAGCACGATTTTCAGGTTCGGGTCGCCCAACGCCTCGCCCATCACGGAGGGCAGTTGTGCCAGCGTGGCCGCCACCGCCGGCAGCACCGCCAGCGTGCCGACGACGAGATAGACGCCCAGCGTCCCGCCCGCGATCCCGGCGACGACGGTGTAGAGGTACGTCCGCGCCGTGTAGATACGGTAGGTCTGATCGACGTGTGCGGCCTCCAGCGACCGCTTGCGCGCCGTCGAGTCGACGACGAACCGGCCGAACGTGAGCCGCGATATCCGGGAGACGAAGCCGCTCGCCCACGAACTGACGGTCACGAGCGAGAGAAACCCTACGAGGACCGCGGCGATCCCGAGCGGGAGAAACTGGATCGGCTCCATATCACTCTGTCGTCGTGACCGCGTCGCTCGCTTCGACTGTCTCCATAACGCGATCCTTGTCGGCGTAATACCGGTTGACCCACGAGGTGAACCGACGATAGTCGGTGATGTCTTCCGCCCAGAGATACGAGAGGACTGCCTTCCTGTCTTTGAGTTCACTCAGCAACTCCGAGCGCGTCCAGCCCCGATCTTCTTGAATCTCCTCGAGCAGATCGGAGTTGCGCTGGCGGAAACTGTCTTCCTCGGCGTTCCAGGCGAAGGTGTTCGAGTAATCCAGTTCGCCGGTCCGCTGGTCGATCCCCTCGATCTCCGCGAGGGTCTTGATTCGTCGGACGCGCTTGTCCTCGTGGCGGGTCAACACCTGGACACAGAGCAAGTCGAGACTGGCGACCATCGGCCGCGGGACGTTGATCGGTTCGTTCTCCAGCCGGTTGATCACCGTCTGGACGGAGTCGGCGTGCATCGTCGAGTAGGTTGTGTGGCCAGTGTTCATCGCCTGAAACAGCGTCACCGCCTCTTGGCCGCGGACCTCCCCGACGATGATGTACTCCGGTCGATGGCGCAGCGCCGACCGCAGCAGGTCGTACATCGTGATGTCGTCCTCGTCGAATCGCTCGCGGGTCACCGAGGAGAGCCAGTTGTCGTGATACAGCGACAGTTCCCGGGTGTCCTCGATCGTCAGCACCTTCGACCGCGGCGGGACGAACATCGAGACGGCGTTCATACTCGTTGTCTTGCCCGCGGCGGTCCCGCCCGCGAAGATCAGCGACTTGTTGGACTCGATGGCCAGCCATAGGAAAGCGAGCATATCCAGATCGACCGTCCCGAACTCCAGCAGATCGACCGGCGTGAACGGCTCTTCGGCGTATTTTCGGATAGTGAAGGCCGATCCACGTGGCGTTACCTCCTCGCCTAAGGCGAGTTCGATCCGCGAGCCGTCCGGTAGCGTCGTCGAGACGACGGGGTCCGAGACGGAGATGTGCCGTCCAGATCGCTGGGCCAACTGGATCACGAAGTTCCGCAACTCCTGTTCGCTGAAGGTAACGTTGGTCTCGATGTCGGTGTACTCCTCGTGATACGCGAAGATCGGCAACCCGACGCCGTCACAGGAGATGTCCTCGATGTCCGGGTCGTGCATCAGCGGGTCGATCTTGCCATAGCCCTGGAACTGCCGGTAGAGATAATAGAACAGCCGGTAGAACGATTCCGGCTCGATCACGACGCCGTATTCTTCCAGGCGCGCCTCTAACTCCTCAAGCAGCGCCGTCTCGGGATCGTCCTCGATGTTCTCGCGATACAAAAGCGGTGTCCGAATGTCCTCGAACAGCCGTTCGAGCAGGTCGCTTTCGAGGTCGTCCAGGGTCGGCTCGACGACGTGATACCGGTGTTCGTTCTCCTCGGGGTCGTGGTTGATCGAGACGAACGCGTAGGGTGCGTTGAGCCAGTAGCGTTCGATCTCGTCCATCCCTGCGAGCCCGTCGAAGGTCGCGAGCGGGTCGTGCTTGACGGGGTCGTAATCCTCGACATCGACGGACGAGCCCGTGATGACCCGCATCGAGCGGACCAGCCGCGCCTTCGCACCGCTCAACAACCCGCCTGACTCGCCGGCCGGTTCGCGCT
>JBEQBN010000084.1:0-5835 GCA_041639775.1 Halapricum sp. | reverse complement strand
CCTCGCCGTTGGGATACCCCTCCGGCTTGGAGGGGAGGTTGATCACGTCCAGCCGAAAACCATCGATACCACGATCGAGCCACCAGTTGACGGTCTCGTAGATGGACTCGCGGACCTCAGGGTTGCGCCAGTTGAGGTCAGGCTGTTTCTCGTCGAACAGGTGAAGATACCACGCCTCCCGGACCTCGTCGTAGCTCCAGGCCGACCCGCCGAAAAACGACCCCCAGTTGTTCGGCGGTTCGTCGGGTTCGCCCTCAACCCAGTGGTAGTAGTCCTCGTACCCGTCTTCCTCGCGGCGCGAGCGCTGGAACCACTCGTGCTCGTCGGAGGTGTGGTTTAACACCATATCCATAACGAGCTTGATATCGCGCTCGTGGAGAGCGTCCCGCAGTCGTTCCCAGTCGTCCATCGTCCCCATCTCGTCCATAATCGAGCGGTACTCCCGAATGTCGTAGCCGTTGTCGGCGTTGGGTGAGTCATAGACCGGACAGAGCCAGACCACGTCGATCCCCAGCTCGTCGAGATAATCGACCTTCTCGATAATCCCGGGGATGTCGCCGACGCCGTCGCCGTCGCTATCGTTGAAACTGCGCGGGTAGATCTGGTAGACGACGGCCTCTTTCCACCAAGTGCGATCGATCTCGTCGCGAGCAATCATAGGGGAACGTAGAGATTTACAATACTTGTAGTTTACTCCGATAATGATAGATTGGCCTGTCAGTCAGTGCGGCGATAATGGGAATACAACACATATTGTATATCAATACGATTTATGTAGGAGCATAGAGTAGTTAGACAACAATGAGATCCACAACGGGTTGGCACAAGGACGCAGTCATCTATTCGCTGGACGTGAAGACGTTTAACGACAGTGACAGCGACGGCTGGGGCGATTTTCAGGGGCTGATCGACCGGCTGGGCTATCTCGACGAACTCGGAGTCGACTGTCTGTGGGTGCGGCCGTTCTTCCCGAGTCCACTCCGGGACAACGGTTACGACGTCGCTGACTACTACGGGGTGGACTCGCGACTCGGGACGCTCGGGGACGTCCGGGAGTTCGTCGAACGCGCTCACGACCGCGGGATTCGCGTCCTGACGGATATGGTGTTCAACCACACCTCCAGCGACCACGAATGGTTCCAGCGCGCCCGCCGGGACCCCAACTCAAAGTACCACGACTATTACCTCTGGACGGACCATCCCGACGAGGCGTATTCCCATCCCAACATCTTCCCCGACCGCGAAGACGGTGTCTGGAGTTACGACGAAGTCGCCGGGAAGTACTACTACCACCAGTTTTACGGCCACCAGCCCGATCTCAACATCGCCAACCCCGCCGTCCGCGAGGAAATCCACGACGTCCTGCGGTTCTGGCTCGACATCGGCGTCGACGGCTTCCGGATCGACGCCGCCCATCCGATGATGCATCCGAAAGGCCACGACGCCGTCTCCGTCGCGGAGGGGATGGGTATCTTCGAGGAGATGAAACGGGTCGTCCGCCAGAAAAAAGAGGACGCGATCTTGCTCGCGGAGGCAGACGACCAGCCCGACCAACTCGACGAGTACTTCGCCAGTGGCGAGGGCTTCGATATGCTCTTTGATTTCGTGACCAACCAGCACCTCGTGTACGCCGTCGCTGTCAAGGATATGTGGCCGCTGTACCGTGCAAACGAGCGCCTGCCGGACGTGTCAGGTGTCGGCCAGTGGGCAAACTTCCTGCGCAATCACGACGAGTTAAATCTCCTGAAGCTCCCCCACGAAGCGTTCGAACACGCCCGCGAGTTCTTCGGCGACGACGAGGGCGACTCCTGGATCTTCGGGCGAGGTCATCGGCTACGACTCGCCGATCTGTACGCGGGCGATCACGATCGTATCGCGATGGCACACAGCCTTATGCTCTCGCTGCGTGGGTCGCCAGTCATCCTGGCCGGCGACGAGATTGGGATGGGATCAGACCTCTCGCTGGACGAGCGTGAGTCGGTCAGAACGCCAATGCAGTGGTCGGACGGGACGAACGCCGGCTTCTCGACGGCTGACCCCGAGGCCTGTTACAACCCGGTCATCGACGAGGGCGAGTTCGGCTACCGAGAGATCAACGTCGCAGATCAGTTGAACGATCCCGACTCGCTACTGGAGCGGATCAAGCGCCTGATCGACGCCCGGACGATGTGCACCGAGATCGGCCACGGCGACTACCACATCGTCGACGTCGATCCCAAGGAGGTGTTCGTCCACCGAATGGACCACCGCAACACCGTGCTGATGGCCGCCCACAACAGCGCCACGGAGCCACGGACGGTCACTGCGAGCTTCGAAGTGCCAGCGGAGGCCGCGACGGACGTCGTCGGCCCCGGCGAGTACGAAATGGCGGACGGGGAGATCACCTTCGAACTCGACGCCTGTGACTACGTGTGGGTCCGTGGCGACAAACGCGGCGAGCGCGTCCCGCTCGGGAAGCCGTGATCCCACTGTTTTTACTGCGAACGCGCGAACGCGTCGCATATGTCGGGGGACAATGCAGTACCACTCGAATCGATCGCCAGCCTCCCGGAGTTCTACCACCAGACCGTCTCGCCGGACGGCTCACAGGTTGCGTTCTACTACGACGAGAGCGGCCGTAACGAACTGTATCTGCTCGATCGGGAGACCGGCGAGTACCGTCGGGTGACTGACGGGGGCGTCCCCCGCGACGCAACGTGGTGGATCCGCTGGGACGACAGCGGCGATGCGGTGCTGTTCCATCGCGACGACGCCGGCGACGAGCAAAACGACATCTACGCGAGCACGCTCGACGGCGAAACCGACGGGGTCGTCTCCGTCGACGGGCAGGGGATGCTGGTGGACGTCGACGGCGACACCCTCCTCTATCAGAGCGACGCGGGGCGCCAGATGAACCTCTACCGGTTCGATCGGGACACGGGCGAGCACACCCAGCTTACCGAGTACGCCCAGCCAGTCCGAACCGGCGTGTTCGCACCCGAAGGCGACCGGATCGCCTACGTCACGAACGAGTCCGACAGCCTGGAGAACACCGACGTCTACGTGACGGGCGCGGACGGGAGCGATCCCGAGAAACTCGACATAGGCACCGACGGCTCGGAAACGAGCGTCAGCGACTGGTTCCCGGACGGCCAGCGGCTGCTCGTCAGCGACAACGCGGAGGACCTTCGGCGGGTCGGGATCTACGATCTCCGGAGCGGGTCAGTGACGTGGCTCGGCCCGCACGAGGCCGAGGAGGCGGCCGTCGCGGTCAGCCCGGACGGCGAACGGGTGCTCGCGACCCGAACGCGCCGGGCCGCGACGGTCCCCGTGCTCTACGACGTCGAGTCCGGCGACGGACGGGAGCTCAACGTGCCGGAAGGGGTCGCCTCGTTCCACGTCGCCGGCGGACGCACGTTCGCCGACGACTCGACAATCGTGTTCGCCCACTCAAGGACAGACCAGCGAAAGCGCCTGCTGGAGTACGATTTCGAGACCGACGACTATCGCGTCCTGCTCGACGGCGCGTACGGCGAGGTCGATCCCGAGGCTTTCGTCGAGGCCGAGTACGTCAGCTACGAGAGTTCGGGCGCGCGGGAGGACAGCGAGACATACGAGATCGGCGCGCTGCTGTACGACCCGCGCGACGGCCCGGGCCGTGCGGACGACGAGACGAACGTGCCCGCAGTCGTGTTCCCACACGGCGGCCCACAGGCACAGACGAAACGCGGATTCGACGTCTACACGCAGTTTCTGGTCTCGCAGGGGTACGCCGTGCTCCGTCCAAACTACCGGGGATCGACCGGCCGCGGCCGAACGTTCAAACACGCCATCCACGGCGACTGGGGCGGCGACGAACAGGCCGACATCGCCAACGGCGGGCGCTGGCTGATGGACCGCGACTGGATCGACGCCGATCGGGTGGCGGTGTTCGGTGGCTCGTTCGGCGGATACAGCGCCTATATGCAGCTCACCCGGTATCCCGACCTCTGGACGACCGGGGTGGCCTGGATCGGCATCACGGACCTCCATCGGCTTTACGAGGAGGATATGCCGCACTTCCAGCACCAGTTGCGGGTGCAGATGGGCGATCCCGAGGAGAACGAGGACCTGTGGCGCGAGCGCAGTCCGATCGAACACGTCGACACCATAGAACGGCCGATCCTCATCCTCCACGGCGTCAACGATCCGCGGTGTCCGATCGAACAGGCCCGGCTGTTCCGTGACGCGCTGGCGGATCGGGGCTGGGTCGACGGCGAGGACTACGAGTACGTGGAACTCGGTGAGGAAGGACACGGCTCGACGGACATCCAGCAGAAGATCCGCGCGTTCGAGCACCTGAGCGACTACCTGCGTCGGCGGTTGTAGGCGTTTCCGACGGCGTCCGTCCGGCAGAAAACAGCGGTAACCGAGGGTTCGCACCGGACAACTGATCAGGCGAGCTTGTGCGTGATGGCCTCCCCTCTGTCCGTATCGAAGAGGTGGATGTTTCGCTGATCGAAGACGACCTCGATTTCTTCACCTTCCCGAATATCTGTCCGTGGGTCGAGATTGAGGAGGAGTTGTCCTTCCCCGCGCCCTTCGACGTCGGCTTCGACGTCCTCACCCAACAGGAGATAGGCGAAGACCTCGTCACCCATCGGTTCGAGGACATCGACCTTCGCGTCGATCGTGCGAGTCGGTTCGTTGGCCTCCTCGCGGTCCCGGGCGAGATAGACGTCCTCTGGCCGGACGCCCAGCGTCAGGTTCTGTCCGGGTGTGACGTCGTTAGCGGCGGGGTCGAACGAAATATCGATGAACTCCGAGTCGAATCCGCCTTGGACGGCTTCCCCTTCGAAGAAGTTCATCGCGGGCGAGCCGATGAAGCTAGCGACGAACAGCCTGTCCGGTTCGTTGTAGCAGGTCAGCGGCGGATCGACCTGTTGGAGGTGGCCGTTGTCGATGACCGCGATGCGGTCGGACATCGTCATCGCCTGGGCCTGGTCGTGGGTGACGTAGATGATCGTGGTGTCGAGTTCCCGATGGAGTCGCTGGAGCTGTGTCCGCATATGGATGCGCAACTCCGCGTCTAGGTTCGCCAGCGGTTCGTCCATCAGGAACACGTCGGGTTCCCGAACGATCGCGCGTGCGATGGCGACGCGCTGGCGCTGGCCACCGGACATCTCCGCCGGCATCCGGTCCATCATCCCTTCCAGTTGGACGACCTCTGCCGCCTGCTGGACGCGCTTTTCGATCTCGTCTTGGTCGTATTTCCGGAGCCGAAGCCCGAAGGAGATGTTGTCGTAGACGTCCATATGCGGGAACAGCGCGATGTTCTGGAATACCATCGCGACCCCGCGATCCTTCGGTGGGAGGTCCGTGACGTCCCGACCACCGATGTACACCGACCCCTCAGTCGGCTGGGTGAGGCCGGCGATCGTCTCCATCGTCGTCGACTTGCCACAGCCTGAGGGTCCGACGAGGGTGAGGAACTCGCCGTCCCTGATCTCCAGGTTCATATCTTCGACTGCGATCTCGTTCCCGTACGCCTTCGTGATATTTTCTAATGTTACTGAAGCCATAGCATCACTCCTTGAGTCCGCCTTGTGTGAGTCCGCTGACGATCTTGTCCTGTGCGACGATAACCAGTATTGCGACCGGTAGCACCGCGATGATGCTCGCTGCACCCATCACGTTGAACAACACCTCGTATTGACCTCGGAACGCGAGGATCCCTTCGAGCATCGGTCCCCAGTCTTCTGCCGCCCCGCTGGTCATCAGCGACGAGAAGAAGTACTCGTTGTAGACCGTGATGAACGTCAACACACCAGCGGTCGCGACGCCAGGGGCCGACAGTGGGGCGATCACCCGGAAGAG
>JBEQBN010000083.1:0-5836 GCA_041639775.1 Halapricum sp. | reverse complement strand
ATAATCCGCGCGTCTGTCCGGAGTGTGAGGACAAACTCCGGGACGGGGCCGATATCAGGGAGGCTCGATCACCACGCCACTCCTGAGGCTGGGAGTTCGACACGACGGGGAGTCAGACAAATTCGAAGACGTGTGGGGGGTAGTCATCGAAAATCAGCCGGGATCACGAAGTCACGTTGTTTATGAGGGACAAGCCCGTTTCTAGTGTCGATGACTGACGCGAATCCCCAAATTGTCCGCCTGTTCGGCGGACCGGGGAGCGGGAAGACCACTGCATTGCTCGACCGGGTCGAGGAGTTGCTCGAACGCGACGATGTTGACGTTCGCGACGTGCTAGTGGTCTCCTATACCCGTGCGGCCGCCGCGGAGATCCGAGACCGACTCGCCGAACGGCTGGACATCTCGCCACGTGCGCTGAAAGGCAACGTGAGCACGATGCACGCGAAAGCCTACGAGTTGCTGAACCTCTCGCGAGGCGATGTCGTCGGCGAAGACGACAAAAAGGAGTTCTGTGAGAGTTACGGTCTGGATTTCGAGGGCGAATACGAGGGGTCCAGACGGCGATCCGCTCGGTCGACGACGATCGGTAACAAGATCATCGCGACCAGCCAGTGGCTCCAGCGGACCCGCCGAGACGTCGCTGACTGGTATGACGTTCCCTTCAAGTGGGACGAGGAAACAGTCCGTCTCCCGCCGGAGATCGACGACAACGCCCAGACGGGCAACAAATACACGCCGACTTGGCCGAGCGACGACGACCGGATCGACGTTCCAGAAGCGATCCGAGGGTGGCGATCATACAAGGGTGACCAGGAGCTGGTCGGGTTCGCTGATATGCTCGAACGGGTCAAACAGCGCTCGCTGTTGCCCAGCGTCGAGTACCTGATCATCGACGAGTTCCAGGACATCACGACCCTGCAGTACGACGTCTACGAAGAATGGAAGCCCCATATGGAGAAGGTCCTGATCGCGGGCGATGACGATCAGGTCGTCTACGCCTGGCAGGGGGCCGACCCGGATCTGCTGTTAGACGAGGACGTGACTGACGACGAGGTGCTGCCCAACTCCTATCGACTCCCGTCACGGATCCTCAACGTGGTCAACAGACAGGTCAGCCACATCGACAAGCGCCAGGAGAAAGACCTCAATCCCCGCAAGGAAGGCGGGACCGTCGAAGCCGTCTCCGGGCCGTCGATGCTGGATCTGGCTCGCAACGTCAAAGCGACCATCGAGGAAGACGACGACGGGACGGCGATGGTGCTGTTCCGGGCGCGCTATCAGATGTTCCAGTTCATCGACGAGTTCATCGACGAGGGGATCCCCTTCCAGTGTCTGACCGACCAGCGGATGTGGACCGATCGTCTCACCCAGTACGTCCGGGGGATCGAGCGTCTCGCCGCCGACGAGCAGCTGACCGCGCTACAGGCCCGTCGACTGGCCGATATGCTGGCCGACTCGGCCTTCGGTACGGGCGAGCGCGACGACCTGTTCGACGCGATCGACGAGATTACCGACGAGAAGGAAACCGACGACCTCCAGGAGATCTACGTCGAACCGGACCTGATTGAGGAACACGCGCCGTTCGTGCCCGATCCGGTCGCAGCAGGGGATATGCTCCGAAAGATCACGAGTTTCCAAGAACGGACCGTCAAGGCCTACTTCGACGGCGACTACGAGGGAATGAACCCTGGCCGGCTCCGACTCGGGACGATCCACTCCGCGAAGGGCCGGGAAGCCGACCACGTCTTCGTGGCGACCGACCTCACCGAGAAGGTCGTCGAGCAGATGGCCGCGACAGTCGACCAGGAGGGCATCGATGTCCCGGGTGTCGATGAGTTCACCAAACATACCTCGCCGGTACCGACGCTAACCGACAACGAGCGACGGGTCTTCTACGTCGGGATGTCCCGAGCACGCGAGCGGCTAGTGATTCTCGAAAACCTCGTTGACGGGGCACCGACGCTACCGGTTGAGGTGTTGCTCGACAACGAACCGACCGAGACTGACCTGGAAACGCTCCTTGATGAGGCCCAGGGTATCGCCCCGGCCCAATAGTCGAGTGCGTCGATGCCGAGACCGTCGTCGACTCCGGGGATGGACTTTTATTACTTGTCTTGCGCAAGTAACTCGATAGTGTGAGAGCCGGTTCCCTAGACCGGGATGCCAACGGAGGATAGATCATATGGACTCAGGCAGTTCAAAGCTGAACGCCGAAAAGCGACGCACAGTCGAAGGGTCAGAACTGACTGCGGAGATCGGCATCGACGACGAAGAGATACAGTGGCGAAAGTCATTCACACGACTAAACAGCGACGACATAGAACGGCTCTCGACGATGGAGCCGATATTCGATGCGATTGCCGACGACCTTGTCGATGAATTTTACGACCATCTACTCGAGTTCCAGGAATCAATATCGGTGATGGATCGGTCGACACGCGGAGTCGAATCGCTCAAGGGCGTCCAGGCCAGCTATCTTCGGACGCTTGGACAGGAGAGCTACGACCAGCAGTACTTCGACCAGCGCGCCCGCATCGGCAAGATTCACGATATGCTGGATATGGGGCCGAAGTTCTATATGGGCGCCTACAGCGTCTATTATCGCGGGATCCTCGAGGCGATCGCCGCGGACATTAAGGGCTCACTGGAGGGGGCCGAAAGCGAAGGGACGTCTGGGGCCGGGCTGACGACCGACGTGTTGGCGGACGACACCGTCAAGCAAGTCGCTGAGGACGGTTCTACCGGAACTGCGTTGTCTCCTGACGAGGCGATCGATGCCGTCGTCGAGCAGGCGATGTCGGCACTGAAGCTGTTGTTGATCGACCAGGGCGTGGCGATGGACACCTATATCCACTCCTACAGCCAGCAACTCGAAGACGAGATCGAACGCCAGCGCTCGACCAGCAGCGAAGTCGAATCGGCTGTCGAAGAGGCCAAAGACACCGCTGAGGAACTCGCTGATAGTACCCAGCAGATCAGCGATATCGCCGATAGACAGGCAGAGAATATGGGCGAGGTTGCCGGAGAGGTGTCGAATATGAGCGCGACCATAGAGGAAATCGCCTCGACAGCCGAGGAAGTCGATGCGACCAGCGCCCGTGCGGAACAACTCGCTGAGGAGGGACGGTCAGACGCAATCGAGGCGATCGACGTGATGGAAGACGTGACGGCCTCAGCCGAGACGGTCGCCGATGACGTCGACCGACTCCAGGATCGGATCAGCGAGATTGACGAGGTCGTGGAGGTGATAAACGACATCGCCGAACAGACGAACATCCTCGCGTTGAACGCCTCAATCGAGGCCGCCCGGGCAGGCGAGGCCGGGGAGGGATTCGCGGTCGTCGCCGACGAGGTCAAGAGTCTCGCGGGCGAGTCACAGGACCACGCCGCAGAGATCGAACGGATGGTCGAAGCGATTCAGGACGACGCCGAAGAGACCGTCGAAAGCCTCGAAACGGCGACCGAGCAGGTCCAGCAGGGTATGGATCGCGTCGAGGGGGCGATGAGCAACCTCGAGGACATCGTCGAGGCGATAGCCGAGACCTCACAGGGGATTCAGGAGGTCGCAGAGGCGACTGACGACCAAGCCGCCTCGACGGAAGAAGTCGCAAGTATGGTAGACGAACTCGTCGAGCAGTCCGAACGCGTCGCGACGGAGGTCGAAAATATCGCTGCGGCAAACCAACAGCAGACGGCACAGATTGAACAGATCTACGAGGCCGTCCAGCGCCTGTCAGGAGGATCGGCTGACTGATGTCCGCGGATCCAGAGGTCCCTGGTACCGTCGTGCTCGTCGATCCGGACGGTCGGCTCAAACCCGTCGCGCAAGCGCTTGCGGCGGAAATCAGCGACGTTCGGACCGTCGAGCGAGCCGACGCCGTCGAGTCGGTCGCGGACCCGATCGCCTGTGTACTCGTCGCGCACGATTCGCAAGGCGGCAACGAGCGGATCGACGGCATCGAGGCGATGGCGACCGTTCGGAGCTGTCTGGCAGATGTTCCGGTTGGCGTGTACGCATTCGATCAAAAGCAGGAGACTGTGGCAGATCTGTCCGAAGCCGGGGCCGACACCGTCATCCGCGTGCCGCCGAAGCGACAGTCGTTGCTCGTCGAGCGCATCCGTCACCTTACCGGTGTCGCCGAGAGCGAGCCGCTGGAAACGCAGTTTCAGTCGTTTATCGATTGCTATCCCAACCGTGTTTACCTCAAGGATCGACACAGCCGATTCATCAACGCGACTCGAAGTGACGGCTTCGAGGGGACAGTGTTCGATCGCGATCACGTGATCGGACTCACCGATTACGACCTCTACGAACGACCGCTCGCCGACGAGCTATTCGAAGAGGAACAACGGCTGCTCGAAACGGAAGAACCGATCAGAGAGAAAATCGAACACATCATCGAGGGCGGTGAAGACAAGTGGATCTCGACGACGAAAGTCCCGAGATACGACGAGGACGGACAGCTCCTCGGGCTAGTCGGCAACGTCAAGGACATCACATCGATCAAACAACAGGAACGAGCGATGGCGATGCTCCACGACGTGAGCAGACGGCTCGTTCGCGCGGAATCGCGACAGGAGGTCGGCAAGACAGCAGTCGAAATCGCGACCGAGATCGAGCAACTCCCCAGGGCGCGGGTCGATTTGTTTGATTTCGAAGACGGGGGGCTTCGGACGGTGGCCGAAACCGACGGCGTCGACTGGGACGAACAGTCCTTCCGGCAGGCGGCCGCGACCCGGACGCCACGCTACCGGGCGGACGCCGGGGAATTCATACCAGTCGAGGTCGACGAACACGAGCACCACGAACTGGAGTTTCCGAACGATATCGATACGGTGTGTGGGTTGCGACTGCCGCTTGGCGAACACGGTGTGCTAGGAGTCGATAGCGGCGGCGAGACACTCGATCCGTTCACGGTCGAACTCGCACACGTGCTATCCTCGAACGTCGAGGCCGCGCTCGATAGAGCACAGCAGGAGCGTCGGCTCACCGCCCAGTCGGAACGGCTCGAGGAGTTTGCCGCCCTGAGTTCTCACGAACTGCGCAACCGCCTCCAGATCGCACTCGGAACGGCCGAACGGGCACGTGCCGAGGAAGATATCGGCGCGATTGGAGACGTAATCGAGACGCTCTCGCGGATGGACCGACTCGTCTCGCAACTGTTGACGCTGGCTCGGACGGGATCGGTGACCAGATCCACGGAGTCGATCGCGCTGTCCGGGGTCGTCGAGCGGGCGTGGGACGTCGCTGGCCAGGGCGGGATGAGCCTCACTATCGAGGACGACGCGGTCGTTACGGCCGATCGGGACGCACTACTTGAGGTGTTCGAGATGTTGTTCCGGGCGATCGTCGACGCCACTGAGAGCAAACACGTCCGTGTCGGGACGCTCCCGGACGGCTTTTTCCTCGAGGACGACGGCTCGGCCGTCGATCCCGCTGATCTGTTCGAGCCGACCCACTCCAACGGTGGTCCGGCAGGTGACAGTGTCTATCTCGTTTCCACGATCGCAGACGCGCACGACTGGGACATCGAGATCGAACCGAGCGAGAGCGGCGGCACACGCTTTGCGTTCCACGGAGTCGATATCGCGCACGTAGAGTGAACACAACGGTCTGCTCTCTGAGCTCACGAGTCGTGAGGCGAGGGCGTGTCACTCTCGGGACAGATACTCTTGAGATGCGATTACCATAATCGTGAATACGAGATAGAGGGATATCGTGAACAGGAAAAACCAACTGAGAGTTTCGATATCGGTGGATAGATATTGGCTTCCAAAGTTGAAATACGTAGATGACCCTCCGGCGAGGAGTGCGATAAATCCGCGCTCTGGCGAC
>JBEQBN010000082.1:0-5909 GCA_041639775.1 Halapricum sp. | reverse complement strand
TTGTCACTAATTAGTGCCAACTGGCACCAGAGAAACTATCGGTTGAAGTAGTAATCCCGACCTGCCTCGGTCGCTCTGTAGTAGCCATCAGTTCCTTCCACTTTCTTCACATACCCTTCCTCCATGAGCTCTTCCAGATATCTCTGAACAGTGCGACGCTCGAAAGTAGCGCCTTTCTGCTTACAGTTGTGGAGGATCACGCGCGGGGGCAGATCAAGCTCCGCTTCGACCAAGAGTCCTAGAACTTGCCGCACGCGCTCCTCTTTTCCCATGGACCGCGATTTGCACTGGTCGGTGTTATTCGCATCGGACTTATCTATATTGCTACATTTGGTGCCAGATGACATTGAATAAGTCTAGATAGCACCAATTGGTGCCAAACACTAAGTGCTTCCGCCTATCAGTCTCCGGACGTGACCCTCCGCGGCACAGTTCTCGCATCCAGAACGGGTGCGACGACCGCGCCCAAACGCGGCCGCCGCGCGGGGTCAGGATAGGTGACCCCATGCAATCTCACCGCTTCAGGCCTCATAAACGGGCCGACCCGACACACGCATCGAGCGACCGACCAGTTAGCAGTTTTGCAGCACTCACGCATCACAAGCACCGCGCAACGGGGGTGCTGTGCTGATGTACGGCAATCAGCGCGTCCTCACCTGCGACGAATGCGGCGTGACCGGCCCCGACGTGCAGCCGGTCACCGTCGACGGCCAGCGCCGGACGCTGTGTCGCACGCACAACAACGAACTGCTCCGCGGTGGCCAGAACGGCGACCCGAACCGCGGGGATAGCGACCCAGCCCGCGACGACGAACTCGAGGCGATCTCGCTCGACGGCAACCGCTCGGCACGGCCCGTCGACGAGGATCGCGTCGACGACCTGCTGGACCTCTTCAGACTCCAGACGCTCAAGCGGGGCCAGGACAGCTGGGCGTTCGACCTCCCGGATGTGGCGCGCGACCTCCGCGTCGACGAAGCCGACGCTCGCGTCCTGCTCACGGCCGCGCGGAACCGCCAGAGTCCCTTTGGCGTGTACTCGGCGACCGACGGCTACGTCGTCAGTGTCGGAGGTGAAGCCAATGTCTGAGGAGCAGATCCAGGTCTGTCTGGACTGTGAGAAGCCGGCATTCTACACGAACGTGGAAACGGATTTCGAGGGGCCGGAGGCCCAGGCCCCGTACTGGTGTCGGAACTGCGAAGCCGGGTTTGACGAACCCGATACGCGCGAGCGACGGGCCCGCAGTGGTCGCCGCGGGCTCGCCGGCAAACTTAGCGATCCCGATACGGAGCTGGTGACCGATGGTGGCCAGCCCGAGGTCACCGGCACGGAGATCATCCAGTACATCGCGAATCGCGAGCAGCGTTCTGACCTGCGGGAGGCTATCCTCCACACGATTGACGACCGCGAGGCCGACCACGGTGCGCCGGTCGGCGCGGTGATCGAGACGGCCGTCGCGGAACACGACACTGCCCACCTCATGGACGTGTGTCTTGCGGTGTATGCGCTTGCCCGGAACGGCGAGATCTACGCGCCCTCGGAGACGACGCTCCGCACTGTCGACCAGGCCTCGTTTGGCGACGACGAGGTCCGGACCGACGGCGGCCCGAACGTCGACGAACCCGCCGAGAACGTCGAACACCACCCGGACGGCTTCCACAGCGCGGAGCCACACCTGCTCGACGGCGGGCGACCTGGCCCCGATCCCGCTGACCCCGCCCAGTGGTGCTACGAGTGCGGGGGCGAACGGATCGGGGCCTGCGGCGTCTGTGGGATGCCCCTCTGTGGGAAACATCTCGAACTCGGCGCAGGCTTTTGCAGTGACCGCGTGACCGTGGCCACGCGCGTGGGCTCGGTGCCGGCCTGCATCCGCACGCTCGCGAACCGCCGCGTGGTCGTGCCTGATGCGCCCACGTTCAACAACGCCCGCCCGCAGCGGGCGCGCCTGCCCCCGGACGAGATCGAGCGCGCCGTGCGGGCCCGCCTGCCCGACGCGCTCATCACACAGGCGCAGACACACGTCCAGACCACCCTCGACAAACTGGACCAGGCCACCGCCCCGACCGTTATCGAGACGCTGCTGGCGGCCACCGATGCCCTGCGCTTTGGGCTGACGGCCCCAAACCCGGCCCGGCGGGCCGGCTGGCTCCAGACGGCCGCCCAGGCACTCACACAGGCCCTGGCCGCCCTCGATGATGCCAGCCTCCAGCCACCACTCACGACAGCTGCCGCCCGCCTCGAACAGTTGGGCGCGGCCGCTGACGCCCCCGGAGGTGCGCGCGATGGGTAGCACCCACGAGTTCCCGGACCCGCGCCCGGTCACGTGTGCCTACGAGCCGACGTGTGGCGGGGCTGCCCAGTTTGCCATCAACGTCGCCGTCGATGCCGCCGACACCAAAGCGATCCTGGCCTGCCCCGACTGCGTTGCGACGTTTCTGGATGGCTACGGGACTACCGAGACACAGGTTCGAGAACTGGAGCCGGCAGAGCGCTGGCGAGGTGACTGGGATGCGTAACCGCCAGTACAGCCAGCAGTGGCAACGGGCTGTGTCTCACTGCAGGAAGTGGGGGCAGTCGGTCCGCGTAGGGAGTTTGGATGACATCTGCCCCCGCCAGCAATTGGCCCTTGATTCTAACAATACTTTCGGCGCTGCCCTGTCGTATCGCGCCGGCACACCCCAGCCGCGACACGCTGCTGCCAGCCCCTCCCGAGCACTGTTAGCACCCCCCGGCAGAGCCGGGGGTGAAAGTAGAGACTGGGGGCAGGGGGTTCTCGAAGGGAGCTCTGTTGAGGCCTGCCCCCATTCTCGGTTGTCGTTCATCTCAAACAACGGTTTCGACTTCGGTATCTCACGCTGGGTGGGCGGCCGTATCGAGCCAGTTGGGCGACAGCGTATGCCGCGCGTCAGACGCACCCGGCGACGGCCCCGGTACTTTCAAGCCCCATCGCTGTGTCACCTCTCACCATCAAGATACGCACACCACAGACCCACCGCTAATGGGTTGGTAGGAAAGGGAGGGAGAATCGCCTCCCCCGGTTGGCTACCTAATCCTTCCTACCGACCTGCAATAAGTGTTCCCCTCAGTCAGACGCATCTCCGTCTGCTGCTGGGGGGCGTCCGCCGAGCAAGTTGCATCGTGAGCCGAGCGCCCGTCGTTCAGATCCACCAATGGTAGACACACCTTTCGCCTGCACCGGCCCCGATCGCACGAGTCCGCCCAACCCTGGCCCGCGTGTCGCGCTGTGGCGAGTGCGTCGGCAGGTCAGCGCCGCCGGACAGCCCAGCTGGGCCAACCGCCCGGCGGCGGGGCTAGTACTTAAGTTCGGGCCGTTTGAACAGCTACAGCGACACGACCGGCTCCACACACGACACCTGGAAAATGGGACCGAGACGCCGAACGAGGGTTCCAGCGCACCACCACTGCCCTCGCGGCTTACGTCTCATTTCTCCAGCCCGGCTAATAAGCGTTCCCCACAGCCAGCGGTAGCGCTGTCCAATTGTGGGGCTCGTGCCCGCCTGCGTGGCCAGAGCCGTGTCTCTAGTCAGTCCTGAGTATGGCCGGCCCACCCAATTCCCCCGACCGCTTTGCCGTGCTTGGCTGCCGCGAGTGCGAGTCACTCTGGGTGGCCGAGCACTACCAGCAACAGGACCGGGTCGAGTGTCCCCGCTGTGGGCACAGTCGCGACCCGGAGCTCGTGAAAGCCCAGGCCACGGCCGACAATTGGCAGGTCGCCTGCGAGCAACGCGCGCGGCTACTAGCCCGTCGCGCCGGTGAACTCGGGGCGTACATCGGCAAAGTTGATGACTACGGGCGGCTGGAAGACGAAATTGACTGCACGGTTCCGACAACCTCGCTTGAGCAGGATGCTGGCTATCATGCTGTGTTCGGCGATCTCGTCGACGAGCGGCTCGATCAGTGGGGCGAGCAGCGCCGGGCCGTTCTTCGCGACGAGGCCGACGCCTACCTGGAGCGCCGCTTTGGCACGCTCGACACCGACTTTCAGTACGACACTGACCGCACACTCGATTTCGAGACCGCCGCCGGCTCGCTCACGCCCTCACTCAATGATGGCGGGGACGTGCGGGCTGACATTCACGCCACCGCCGACAGCGCGCCGGCCACGCTCTGGCATGAGATCGCCACGTCGAATGGGTTCCAAGACGCGCTGGTCGACGCTGTGCGTGAGCTCTGCCAGGGGACGACCCACGCTGATCGGGCCGCGACCCTTCGGGAGGCTGGCGTCACCGCAGCCGATGGCGGGCTCGCCACCGTCCTCGCGGCGCTCGACCGGCCGGCCGATGATCCCACCCACCAGAACGCACTGGCGCTGGTCGCCGGGATCGGCCAGGACGGCGCGACCGACCTCGGCCATCTCCCGATCGAACTCATCACGGACGGCCCGCTGGCGGCACTGGATGCCGCTGCAATCGTGCCGTCGGTGTCGGTGCTGTTGCCGGAGTCATTCCGCGACCGCCGGCGCGAGCAGCGCGAGACGACGCTGTGGATCCTCTGTGCGCTCGGCCGCGTCGCGGACGTGCGCGTGACCATGACCGGGCTGGTCGCGAGCTGGTTGCGCTCGGAACATCGCGATGAGCTGCCGGCTTCGTTTAGCGCCCAGTGCATCGCCGGGCGGGACAACCACTCCGACACGGCGCGACTGCGAGCGGCCCACGACCAGCTCGATCCCGAGGGTCGGGCCGTCGAGGTACTCCGGACACTCGCTGCTGAGCCGGCGCATACACTGTCCTATCACGAACTGGTTGCCCAGAGTCCCGTCAGCAAAAGCCGCATCAGTCAGCTGCTGGGGACGCTCGAAGACCTCGCACTCGTCGAGCGCTACGGGCCACGCACCGCCAAGCGTGTCGAACTGCTGCCGCTGGGATCGGCGTATCTGGACACGCTGGACGCCGATCTCGGTCGGGAAGCCGAACTCGACGCCCTGTTTAGCGAGACCGGAAGCCAGCCTGACAGGCCGTGTAATCCCGCGCACACGAGGGCCGGGGGGGACGCCCCTGACGACGCCGCCGACCGCGACGCCGACGGCGCTGGCTCCTACCGCACCCGCTGGCTCTCTCGGCCACAGCACGCCGCCATCGCCGGGGCCGCCCGCAACGGCGGCGTGACGACCGTCGACGCGCCACTCGACGCGACCGACGCCGAGCAACGCCGCACTCGCTACGCCAGCTACGACGCCGATCGCGACGAGCTGGTGCTGTCGAACTGGGTGACTTCGCCACTCCAACACGTGGTGAGCACTGCACTGACTTTATCCACGCCGAAGGTCCTGCAGGCCGCTTTGCCACCGGACCGGCTCGACGATCTCGATCTCGATCCGGTCGCAACCCGGTACTGCCGGTGTATCGGCGGCTTCCCCGAGGAAGCTGAAACCGACCCACAAGTACTCCTGGACAACCTCGTCGAGTGGGGCCAGGAACTGGCGGCCATGACGACTGACCTCCAGCACGAGGAGTACGCCGATCGCGATGCCTTCCGGGGCCGAATCATGCAGTCAGCGCATGGCCTAGCCGGGTCGATCGTCCATCTGCTCGATGAGGCCGGCGTCACCATCCATCGCGAACTCCTGCTGGCGCCGGGCCTGGATCACGACACACTGGACTCGATCCGAGCGACGCTGCTCCATGAAGCTCAGATCCAGTCGCAGTACCGCGATCACACGGTCTACCGCCAACTCTACGAACAGCGGCCGGACAAGGTGCGCCAAGCCCCACTCGTCGACGTTGACGCCGCCGATCCCTTCGGCGAGTACATCGGCTCGCTGACGATCCGCGGGCCCCACGCCAGCGATCTCGGCCAGCATCTCGAAGGCTCCCTCCGCAGCGCCAGGAAGCCGACGCGTGAGGACGCCCCCGAAATCGCCGTCCGACTCCCGATCGGGACGGCTGGTCGCG
>JBEQBN010000081.1:0-5961 GCA_041639775.1 Halapricum sp. | reverse complement strand
ATAGTCGGACACACGTTCCACGATGAAACGGGTCCAGTTGACGTCTGGATTGCACGTACACGCGGTGTCATATACACGCCCGAGGTGGGTGGTGCGTGCATCAACCCTTCCCAGCCACGCTTGCCGCAGGCTGGTGCATCGGTCGGTGCGGGCGACGATCGCCCGCGGGAGTGACCGACCCGGAATCGAACCGGGGCAACCACACGAGGTGGTGCTCTACCACTGAGCTATCGGTCTCCCTCTCGCGAGGGCTGCGAGCCTTGACAGTTCGGTGGACGACCGAATGGTCGCCGATCACCGATACCTGCCGCGAAAGCGACAGGTTTGTGGGCTGGGGCGACGCCCCAGTCCCGATCGTTAGGAGGTGATCCAGCCGCAGATTCCCCTACGGCTACCTTGTTACGACTTAAGCCCCCTTGCGAAGCCCAGATTTGACCTGGGAAACCAGGCCTCATCCGGACCTCACTCGGGTGCTTTGACGGGCGGTGTGTGCAAGGAGCAGGGACGTATTCACCGCGCGCTTCTGACACGCGATTACTACCGAATCCAGCTTCACGAGGGCGGGTTTCAGCCCTCGATCCGAACTACGACCGGGGTTGTGGGATTAGCGTCCCCTCTCGGGGTAGCGACCCGTTGTCCCGGCCATTGTAGCCCGCGTGTTGCCCAGCACATTCGGGGCATGCTGACCTACCGTTGCCCGCTCCTTCCTCCACGTTAGCCGTGGCAGTCTTCGTAATGTACCCAGCCACCCAACGGGTGCTGCTGGCAATTACGAACACGGGTCTCGCTCGTTGCCTGACTTAACAGGATGCCTCACGGTACGAGCTGACGGCGGCCATGCACCTCCTCTCTGCAGCTCGGGCAAGCGCATCAAACTGGCCGTCACGATTGCAGTCGGTGCTGGTGAGATGTCCGGCGTTGAGTCCAATTAAACCGCAGGCTCCTCCGGTTGTAGTGCTCCCCCGCCAATTCCTTTAAGTTTCATCCTTGCAGACGTACTTCCCAGGCGGTCCGCTTGCGTCTTCACTACAGCATAGCACAGGCTCGTAGCCTGTGCCATACCTAGCGGACATCGTTTACAGCTGGGACTACCCGGGTATCTAATCCGGTTCGAGACCCCAGCTTTCGTTCCTCACTGTCGGATCCGTGCTCCCGAGGTGCTTTCGCCATCGGTAGTCCGTCCAAGATTACGGGATTTCACTCCTACCCTGGACGTACTCCTCGGGTCTCCCGGTCCCAAGCCACGCAGTTTCCGCCGGACGCCTACCCGTTAGGCGGGTAGATTTCCCGACGGACTTGCGTGGCCAGCTACGAACGCTTTAGGCCCAATAAGATCGGCCATCACTCGAACTGCCGGTATTACCGCGGCGGCTGGCACCGGTCTTGCCCAGTTCTTATTCACGCACCACCTTACGGTGCGCAAAAGCGAGGGCGCTATGCCCTCGCACTCGGAGTCCCCCTATCGCACTGTCGTGCAGTGTAAAGGTTTCGCGCCTGCTGCGCCCCGTAGGGCCCGGTATCTTGTCTCAGATACCGTCTCCGGGCACTCGCTCTCACGACCCGTACCGATTATTGGCACGGTGGGCCGTTACCCCACCGTCTACCTAATCGGCCGCAGCCACATCCTACAGCGCCGGAACGTTTCGGGTTCTCCGCACTCCAGCAGGAGAACCCCATCCGCTATTGGCCTCAGTTTCCCGAGGTTATCGCGGTCTGTAGGGTAGTTTGGCCACGTGTTACTGAGCTATCTGCCACGGGTCTAAACCCGTGCGACTAGCATGGCTAAATCGGACTCCGATAGCAATGGCCTCCGGCAGGATCAACCGGAATGTTCCCTGACAATCAGGGGGCTGGCGGAGACACGCTATGTCTCTGTCCGTCAGTTGGTGATAGATCATCGATATATTCAATGATACATCACCGAACTGTCAAGGCTCACATCAGAACCCATCTGTACGGTGTGACCCGCAGGTGTGGACTCCTCATCTTTCACTGATCACCACCGTGGTGCGGTGGCAATCTGGCCGTTGCAAAGCAACGACCTTGCGACATCGTCATCATCGACGGGAGAAAACCCGTCTAGAGTCTCGGTGGCGTGGCGATCGAGGCCGCCGTCCGCCACCTGCCGTGTGCATTCCATCCGAAGGGAGGGGTATACAAAAACCCGTCGAAGGGGACGGCCGTGTGCGAAGCGAGACCACGACTCTGTGAGGAAACCATCATCTATGACTTATAGTCTTTCATCTGACTATTTTGGTAGCTACGGTACAGCGGGGTATAGTTCGGTTGCCCGGTCTACGCTCAACGTAGGGGGCGTCTGTAGTGCTCCGAAACCACTAACCCCATCACTCGCTTTTCCTCGTTTAATGGATTGGACAGAGAAATACCGCCCGTCGACGCTCGCAGAGGTCCGTGGCAACGACAAAGCCCGAGACGCTCTCAAAGAGTGGGCCGATAGCTGGGAAGACCATCGCGAAGCGGTCGTCCTGCACGGCTCTCCGGGGGTCGGGAAGACCTCCGCCGCGCACGCGCTGGCCAACGACAAGGGCTGGCCGACGATCGAACTCAACGCGAGCGACGCGCGCACGAAGGACGTGATCGAACGCGTCGCCGGCGAGGCGGCCCGGTCGGGAACGCTCGCGCAGGGCGGTTCGGGTCGTCGACTGGTCGTTATGGACGAGGCCGACAACATCCACGGCAACGCCGATCGCGGGGGCACGCGGGCGGTCACGTCGCTGGTTAAGGAAGCCGACCAGCCGGTGGTTCTCATCGCCAACGACTTCTACGAGATGTCCAAGGGCCTGCGCAACGCCTGTCAGGAGATCGAGTTCCGCGAGGTGAGCACACGCTCGATCGTGCCCGTGCTCAGGGACATCTGTCGCAAGGAGAGCATCGAGTTCGAGGACGACGCGCTCGAGCGGATCGCCGAGATGAACAGCGGCGACCTCCGCGGGGCGATCAAGGACCTGCAGGCGCTGACGGAGGGTCGCGGTTCGATCGAAGCCGAAGACGTGGTCACCAGCGAACGCGACACCACCCAGGGGATCTTCGAGTATCTCGACGTGGTGATCAAGGAGGGGGACGCCGAGACTGCGCTCAAATCGTCCTACGACGTCGACGAGACGCCGGACGACCTGATCAACTGGATCGCGGACAACGTGCCGAAAGACTTCGAGGGACCGGAACTGGCCCGGGCCTACGGCGCACTCGCACGCGCGGACCAATGGTTGGGACGAGTCCGTGCGACACAGAACTACAGCTTCTGGAAGTACGCCGGCGACAATATGACTGCGGGCGTCGCGGCGGCCCGGGGCGAACAAAAGGGCGGGTGGACACGCTATGGGCCGCCATCCTACTGGTCGAAGCTCGGCCGCACGAAGGGGGCTCGAAAGACCCGCGATCACATCGCTCGCGAGATTGCAACCCACAACGGGACCAGTATCTCGACGGCCCGCCGGGAGATGATGCCATTTTTGGCGACGATGACTCACCACTGCAAAAACCGCGAGTTGACCGTCGCGATGGCCGCCGCGTACGACCTCGACGCCAGCCACGTCTCGTTTATTACGGGAAGCGGCGAAGACACGAACAAGGTCCAGTCGATCGTCGAAGACGCTCAACAGTTACGTGACGAGGAGACGGTCGAAGCCAGCGGCCAAGCCTTCGGTGGAGGGAGCGGCATAGACAGCGAGGACACAGAGGGCGACGAGCAGACGAATGAGACGGACAGCCAAGACGCAGCGACGCAATCTGACTCGTCGCCAGAGACAGTTGACGAGGCTGAAGCCACATCGACGGAGGGCCAGTCGGACGAAGACGACGGACAGACCGGACTGTCGGATTTCATGTGACTGGACGGTCCCCGGCGGCAATCACTTGAATTCGACACCAGTAATCTCAAAGCGGGCGCCACCGGCCTCGCTCTCGGAGACGGCAATTTCCCAGCCGTGGGCGTCGACGAGCGCGGAGGCGATATACAGTCCATAGCCGTCGTCGGATTTCGCATACTCGACATCGAACAGATGGCTCCGTTTCTCCACAGGGATGCCGACACCGTCGTCAGCGACGTAGAAGCCAGACTGGGTGACGCCGACATCAACTGTTATCGTCTCACTATCGGGGTCGGTGCTGAGCCCGTGTTTGATACTATTGTCGAACAACGCTTCGAAAATCTCACGCAACGCCCCACGATTGGCGACAATGGGCGTCTCAGGTGGTGGAGAAAGTGTCGCTTCTGGCGGTGTATCGAGCTCGTCCCAGACCTGGATGGCGACGTCCCGAAGATCAACTGCATCGACGGCACGCGGAATCGTGCCGCTTTTGGCTAGCTGTAGCAGTTGTGTGAGCAGACGATCCATCCGGTCTAGTGTGTCTTCAGCGTGCACGAGTGGATCGGACCCGGTAGCAGATCGTGCCCTCGCAATAGCCGCCAAAACGACCTGGAGACGGTTGCGAAGCTCGTGAGCCCCAAGCGTCGCGAACTCCTCGAGCCGGCGATTTTTCTCGGCGAGTTCTCGTTCTCGTTCGGCTCGATCGAAGGCAGCGACGACATTCGCAGCGAGGACGTGCGCGAGTCGATCGGTGAACTCGTCGACGACCCCACTAGGTGCAGCCACCCCAAGCACGCCATATTGTGACAGAGGGATCACGATGGCGACTTCAGCAGCCGTGAACTCGCCCTCGAAGACGGGATTCACGACCGCCGATGCCGTCGAGAGGGCCCCGCTGGCGTCAACGTACTGGGTCGTGTCGGTGTCGTATGCACGCGCAAACGCATCTCGGTAGCGGTTGAAGATAGCTGGCTCGCCGCTTGAGTCGCCCGTATCAGTCCTATTGGCTGGTGTAACCTCTTCGACTGGTTGAAGGGTTCCATTCGAATCTGCTAGGGCGACCTGCACCGCCGGCAGGTTGTCCATTTCAGCGGCGATTTCGGTAGCGACAGCCGCGATTTCGGGACGGGTGGTCGCTCGAGTGAGTTTGCGGCTAGCCTCGTGTAGGGCGACCATCAGCGCTTCCTGTTGTTTCGCGGGTGTGACGTCCTGTGTTCCGCCGACGATGCCGACAATCGTTCCGTCCGGTCCACGTCGAGGGACTTTGGTCGTGCTAACCCACCGTCGCTCGCCGTCTTGATCGACGTACTCTTCGACGGCATTGATTTCCGGCTCGCCCGTCCGGATGATCTCCTGTTCGGCTTCCCAGAGTTCGTCGGCGTGTTCTCTCGAGAAGAGTTCGTAATCACTCATACCGATCAACTGCTGGCGTGTGAAGCCGTAGTTGTTCGCCGTGTGTGCGGACACGTTCTCGAATCGGCCGACATCGTCCTTGAGAAACAGGGTATGGGGGTAGTTTCGCAGTAGCGATGCGATCTGCTCACCGCTCGATCGGAATGTATCGTCGTATCCCGCAGCGGCAGCGACACGGCGTGTGATCAGTCTCGGCCGGTCGGCGGGGACTCGGATCACGTCGGCCGCTCCGGCATCGATCGGCGACCGAATCGCCTCGTACCCCTCCCGTCGGGTATAGACGACGACCGGGCAGTCAAACTGATCAGTGGCGGCCGAAAACAATTCAAGCCCGTTGATCGCCATTCGATCGTCAGTTGCAGGCTGATCAGGAACGACGAGACAGTCCGGCGTCTGAGCGATTGCTGTCAGCTCATCGAATGATCCGGCGACGGGGACGTCGGCGTTCGACAGTGCCTCAGCCACCACGTCAAGTGCGGCATTACGGTCAAGAAGCGCAATACCAGTCTGTTCAGACATAGATGGGTGTGCAAGCGACGGTCGGTTCGCTCTGGACAGATAAGGTGACTACGTATTATTAAATCTACTGCGATGACGGAAACACCGATGAATACAGAATGCGAGTCGGAACACAACGGCCGTCATAGTTTTGTTCCAGAGCGTGATATGTTCACTGTAGAGCGAAGCGTCGGTTTGACTGGCAAACTCGTACGTACCG
>JBEQBN010000080.1:0-5980 GCA_041639775.1 Halapricum sp. | reverse complement strand
GTCCGTCTTCGTGATAATACCGGCGACGAGCGAGTCGTCTTCCTCCGGGGTGACGACCAGTCCCGCGTAGTCGTTTTCGAGCATCGTCTCGACGGCACTTTGGACGGACGTGGAGAGCGTCGTCGTCTCGACGGGACTGGTCATCACGTCGTAGATGGGCAAATCGAGGATCCGATCGACATCGCCAGCTCGCTCGCCGACGGTCGTCTTGTCCATATCGCGAACGACGACGTCGACGATGTCGTGGCGAGTGACCATCCCGGAAAGCTGGCCGTCCTCGTCGATGACTGGAAGCCGGGAGATCCCGTTCTCTCGAAGATGGTTGATCGCTTGCCCGACCTGTGCATCCTGATCGATCGAGATGACGTTTTCGGTGTATATCTGTTCGACCGTCAGTGCATCGAGGTTCTCCAGGACGGCCTCGAGGATGGCGTCGTCGGTGACGACACCCCAGAGTCGGTCGGCCTCGAACACCGGCGCGGCCTTGATTCCGCCTTCGACGAGCACGCGGGCAGTCTCGCGAACGTCCGCCGTCCGGTCGACTTTCGGAGCGTGCTGGGCCATCGCACCCGCCTTTGCCTGGTCTTCGACGTGCGACTGCACCAGCTGTTTCTGGGTAATCACGCCCTCGTAGTCGCCGTCGTCGGTCACTAGAATTCCCTTGGGATTGTCCCGCTCGAAGATCGATCGGACTTTCCCGAGGCGTTCATCGACGTCGACTGCGACGTATTCGCTGGTAGCAATATCAGCAATATCCATCGTACACCTAGAGATAGGTTGCCAAGGGTAATCAAAGTTAACCCCATTCTCGATACTGATGTGCGGGCAGGCAATGCGGATCGGGCGAACGGTCGCCGGGACACTGCAGGGATCGTCACTCTCAAGAGCGTCGGCATCGGGGTTACGTTCGATGCGTCACGACCACGTTATCAGCGCGAAACAACTCTCCAGAGCGGACATCGAGGAGGTGTTGGACCACGCTGGCGAGATCGCGGCCGATCCGGAGGCCTACGCGGATCGCCACGCCGGGAAACTGCTTGGCCTGCTCTTTTTCGAGCCGAGCACGCGGACGAAGATGAGCTTCACTGCGGCGATCAAGCGTCTCGGCGGGGATATCGTCGATATGGGGCCGGTGGAGTACTCAAGCGTCAAGAAAGGCGAGAGTCTCGCCGACACGGTTCGCGTCGTCGAGGGGTACGCGGACGCGCTGGTCTTGCGCCACCCAAGCGAGGGCTCAGCACAGATGGCCGCGGAGTTCGTCGATGTCCCGCTGCTCAACGGCGGTGATGGGGCTGGCCAGCATCCGACCCAAACACTGCTCGATCTATATACAATCCGAGAGAACGCGGGACTGGACGACCTGACGATCGGGATTATGGGCGACCTGAAGTACGGACGGACGGTCCACTCGCTTGCGCACGCGCTGACGAACTTCGACGCCCGTCAGCATTTCATCAGCCCCGAGAGCCTGCAGCTACCACGCTCAGTTCGATATGACCTACACGGTGAGGGAGCGACGATCAAGGAACACACTGACTTAGAGGAGATACTGCCGTCGCTTGACGTGTTATATGTGACGCGCATCCAGGAAGAACGGTTCCCGGATGAAAACGAGTACCGTGAGGTCGCCGGCGAATACCAGATCGACGCCGCGACACTCGAAGCTGCCAGCGACGATCTGACCGTGATGCACCCGCTCCCGCGGGTTGACGAGATCGACCACGACATCGACGACACCGATCACGCGACCTTTTTCCAACAGGCACACAACGGCGTCCCGGTCAGAATGGCACTACTCGATCTCCTGCTGGAGGGACAACAATGACCGACGAGCAACAACTTCGGGTCAGTAAGATCCAAAATGGTACCGTCATCGACCACATTACCGGTGGCCAGGCGCTGAACGTTCTCGCAATCCTCGGGATCGACGGCACCGCCGGCGAACCGATCAGTATCGTTATGCACACGCCCAGCGACCGGCTAGGGACCAAAGACATTATCAAAGTCGAAGGGCGGGAACTCAGCGAAGCCGAAGTGGACGTCCTCTCGCTGGTGGCGCCCGCGGCGACGATCAACATCATCCGCGAATACGACGTCGTCGAGAAACACCGCGTCAGCCGCCCCGATGAGGTCGTCGGTGTACTCGAATGTCCGAACCAACACTGTATTACGACCGAGAACGAGCCGATCGAGTCACAGTTCGAAGTACTTGAGGATGGCGTGCGCTGTACCTACTGCGATACGATCATCCGGGAAGACCTCGCCGCACACATCCTCGCCGGCTGACCGTCCGGTTAGGGGAAAGATTTTGTCGGGGCGGGTCCTGCATTCAGGTGATGTCTAGGAAAACGAAGTTGCTGCTTGTCGTCGTCGCCCTGGTATTGGTGTACAAACTTACAGTCACGGATTGATACGGTCGGTTGTACCGAGTCACCGGAACGATCGCATACCGGGGGCGATCGATCTGGAACAGACGTACAACTGACCGTATGACGGCAGTCACGTTTGCGAACGTGACTGACTTGCCGCTGGCTCCCCTGGTGGGGGTATGGTCGGCGTCGTCACGCGAAACGAACCCGAGCTATCGTGGTCGGGATTCGACCGCGCCTTCTACGAGTACAAGTCCGCAAGCGGCAACGCCAGCGAGCCGACGGCCGAGGGTATCAACACCCTCTCGTGTTTCGCCGACGACGCGACCGTCCGCGAGCGGCCCGAACTCGCCGCGCGGACCCGCGACGGCGACCCGGCGACGGGCGACCGTTCGGACCTCGAGCGGTCATACGTCTGTCCGACTCACGAGTCCTATCGGGACGGCCTGCTGGAGATGATCGAAGACGCAGGCCAGACCAGCGGTGACGTGCGACTCGACGACGTCGGTTTCCCCCGCTCGACGTACTGTCACTGCGAGCGCTGTACCCGCCAGTTTGCCGACAGCGAGTACGACAAGTGGGCCACCTGGCGCGCGAATACGATCACCGAGTTTTTGTCGGCCGCACGCGATCGCGTACCCGGCGATCTGATCGTCGGCCTCTATCCCGATCCGTATCCCGGGCATCTCTACGAACGGACCGGGATCGACATCGAAGCGATCGAGCCGTTGGTCGATGAGGTCGTCGTCCCGCTCTATGACACGAGTTACGACACGACCTATTGGCTCGAGTCGATCGCAAGCGGGTTCGCCGATCGTTTCGACACGCACACGAGTATCGAGCTGTACGCCGATGTCGACATCGACGCACTACTTGCGGCGACAGCGGCCGTTGAGCCGTACGCCGAATCAGTGCTGTACGGCTACGACGCCAGCACGGCCAGAGCCGCCATCAGACGGCGGCAAGCCGACGATCGAGACGGAGTGACCCACCGGCCCGACGACGGGTGATCGTGGTCAGGGCGCCACTCGTACGATCGGTCGTAGCGAGTTACCACTAGATCATACCGGATGCGATCGATCCGGAACAGGCTCACAACCGACCGTATCAGGACTCGTCAAGCCACGATCGCAGCACCGACCGATCGCGAGTGTCCTCTGGCAACGTCTCGAACCACCGTGCCTGCAGGATCTCATCGTCCGGATCCTCGATCGACAGCTCAGTCGACTGAGCGCGCCCCTCGAAGATCGGGAGAACACCCCAGGTCTGGTGACCGTCTCCATGAAACTCGACGCGGCCGAGCAGCGCGATCCCATCGAACGTGGCTTCGATACCTGCTTCTTCGGCGAGTTCGCGACTCGCGGCCGCCTTGAAGGACTCATCGCCGTCGATCTCGCCGCCGGGCAATACCCACATATCCACGTCCCGATGGCGCACGAGCAAGACCGCACCGCTGTCGTCGGTGACGATCGCGTGCACGCCGTACGGGAGGCCGTTCTCGGTCACGCGCTGGGCGATCGTCCGGAATCGCCGCCGGGAGACCCATCGCGTCTTCGTGAACTCTTCGAGGTCGTCGTGTCTCGACTGGAGGTCGTGATACAGCTGTTCGGCCTGCTGGCTGGCCTCGTCGGCCAGATACCACAGGTTATCGACGGCTGTCATAGCCCCGAGGCGACAGCTGTCTTCGTGACTGCAAACGACCCTCGAGAGTGTGTTGAGCGCTCATACCCACACCTTGCACGGAGAGCGCTATAAGTTTTCGACCGGGGCGAATCAGTCCCTTTTTTAGCGGCCCCGGAAAACGACTCTGTATGAGCTTTGAAGAAGACGACCGCGTCATTCTACACGACGAACACAGCGACTTCGACGGCGAGACTGGGACTGTCACCAACAAGATAGAGACAATGTTCGGCGATGCCAACTACATCGTCAGCTTCGAGGACGGCAAAGAGCAGGGCGTCCCCGAAGACAACCTCGAACCCGCCGAGGAAGACGACGAAGCAGAGACAGACGACTGAACAGTCGATGGCATCGGTCCCGCTACACTACATCGATCTCCGGGCGTTCTGTTACGCCACTGAAGACGAGAAACGCGTCACGGAGGCGCTACGGACGCTGTTGCCCGAGGAGTTCGAGATCCAGCGTATGGAAAACGAGGGTCACCACGGCGACCGGATCGTCGTCCTCTCGGCGCGCGTCGAGCACGCCGACGAGATGCGGGTCGTGCTGGATCGCCTCGGGGAACTGCCAGCCGAACAGCGCCAGCAGCTGCTCGATGAACTCAACGAGCGGGTCACCGACAACACCGAGCTGTTTCTCACTCTCGAAAAGCAAGCGGCCTTCGGAAACGACGTGGTGCTCGGTGACGGGATCACGGTTCGCGCGAAAGTCGAGGCCTATCCCGCGAGTAAAGAAGCCGCCGTCGAGAACGCCCGTGACGTCCTCCAGTCGCTGTAACGTTTTACCAGTATGATGTCTTACGAGGCTGTTCACGCTGATCCCGACGGCGAGGCGACTGCTGCCAGACTCGCGCTTGCCGCGAGCGAATACGGCTACGACGGGCTCGTCGTCCGCAACCACGGGGACGCGCTCGCGGACTACGACGCCGAGTCCATCGGCGAGCAATACGGAGTCGATGTCGTCGACGGCGTCGAGGTTCGGGCCGCCGATCCAGCACAGGCAAGCGGGTTCGTCGGCAATCACCGCGATCACCGAACGATCGTCGCGGTCCACGGTGGGTCAGTCGAAATGAACCGCTTTGCCGTCGAGCAACCGGCTGTCGATGTGCTCGCGCATCCGATGGTCGACGATGGCGACTTCAACCACGTCCTCGCGAAGGCCGCCGCGAAGAACAACGTGCACGTCGAACTCTCGCTGGCGCGCGTCCTGCGGTCCGACGGGGGCGAACGCGTCCAGGCACTGCGGGACCTGCGGAAGCTCCGGGAACTACTCGCGGACGCCGACGCGCCGTTCGTCGTCAGCGCAGACCCGCGGAGCCACCTGCAGTTACGCGCGCCGCGTGAACTCCGGGCACTCGGCGAGATGTTGGGGTTTGACCCGGACGTGGTCGAGACCGGGCTGGCGGCTTGGGGCGAGCTCGCCGAGCGCAATCGCGAGCGCGCCAGCGACGCGTTCGTCGAACCGGGCGTGTGGATCGACGAGGAGTGACGGGCACGGCTCGAACAATCGAGCCTTCTTTGCCCGCGCCGGCCGAACGATCCGCTATGACTGACGACGTTGCGGAACACGCGGCCAGGTTCGACGAGAAAGCCGGCGAATACGACGACGGCGACCACAGCTCCGAGTACCGACAGTGCCGTGATCTGGTAGTCAAGCACGCAGCAGTCGACACAGACGACGTCGTGCTCGATCTGGGAACCGGAACTGGCGCAATCGCGCTCGCGCTGGCGTCGGACGCCGACCGCATAATCGGACGGGACGTGAGCGAGGGGATGCTCGAGCAGGCCCGCCAGAAGGCGACCGGGGCAGGCATCGAAAACGCCGAATTCGACACCGGGCGGTTCCGGGAGCCCAACGTAGACAGCGACGTGGATGTCGTCGTCTCGAACTTCGCGATGCATCATCTCTCGGATGCGGACAAGCGCGACGCG
>JBEQBN010000079.1:0-5985 GCA_041639775.1 Halapricum sp. | reverse complement strand
CCGTGTCGGTCAACTCCTCGATATCGAACTCCTCGTACTCGGTGTCTGTATCGAGCGCGTACGCGAGTAGCGCGGCAATCGGCAGACCGACTACCAGCGCGACCGTTCCAGCGAGTAACGCCCCATCAGCCAGTGTGAGTACCGACCCGCCGACGATCGGGACCGCGTCCGCGAGACCGGCAGAGAGCAAGAGGGGTCCGGCGACGAGCTCAGCCCCGAGCGCGAGGAAGGTGCCGAGAAACAGGCCGATTCCGAGTCCGGCCTGGAGGGTTCCAACCATCCCTGCTAATAGCCCGCCGAACATCGTCGCCTTTTCCCTCGTCGAGAGGCGCTGCCAGAAGCGCTGGATCGTCGTCTGGATGTCCCGATCGACCAGGGCGACGCCGATGTCGTGTGCTTCGGCGGTCTCGACGGCGGCCATCATATCCGCCCCGGGTTCGATGTCGAAGCGCTCACCCAGTCGCGTCTGAACGTACGATAGCATCCAGTACGCCAGAAACTGGAAGACGGTGTTGCCGTGCAAGAGGTCGCTCGCGTCGAGATCGTCGGGTGTCCCGCCTTTCATCTGGCGGTAACGACCCTCGTCGAGTTCGACCGCGACGATATCCGGCTGTCTGTCGGCAATCGTCTCTTCGACCTCCTCGACGCTCGCCGAGGAGACGTGGGCCGTCCCGACGAGTTCGACGCTTCCGTCCCCGTCGGACGGCTCGGGCCGGCGGGCGCCAGTCTCACTGTCAGACGACAGTGAGTCGACAGCTCCGGACTCCCCCGGACCCACCCCCGAGGTACCGTAATCACTCATCGACCCATAGTAGTGGGTCTGACTCTCTTACGGTTGTCGGAGTCGGCGGCTACGGCAATTCGCGGTATCACTCCCGCGGGACTGCGATGTTTCGCATCGCCGCCCCGCAGGACGGACACCGGAGATGGCTGTCCGTCGTCGTGATGCGCTTGCCACAACTGCAGCATTCGTATCGCGATTCGGTCGGAGTGTACGGGTCTTCTTTCAACACGGGTGTGACTGACTCACACGGAAATATAACCGTTTTGTGGAAACACTTGTCCAGATTAGGATAGAATATTAAGAATAATACGTCATTCGAGCCGCGACGCAACGACAAATGTTTCTCGCCGGTCGTCTGCACGGTCGGTCTCGAAGCCAGCTGACTCAAGAGCCGTCGCTGCCTCGTCGGCGTCGAACCGTTCGGCAAGTGGCGGGCCGCGTTCGCCCACACCGGCTCCGCTCCAGTCGGCGATCCCGACGCGTGCACCAGGCCGACACACGCGTGCCAGTTCGGCAAGTGACGCCTCGCTTGCGAACTCGTGATAGGTCATCGTCGAAAAGACGCCATCCAGGGCATCGTCTTCGAACGGCAGGTCGGCGACCTCCGCGGTCACCTGTTCGACGTTCGTCGGAAGCCCCTTGTCCCGGTAGTGTTCGTGCATCGCCTCCTGAATGTCGACTGCATAGACTTTCTCGACGTATGGAGCCACCTCGTCGGTGTAAAACCCAGTCCCGCTACCGAGATCGGCGACGACCGCGCCATCAGCTGGTTCAAAGAGCGCAAGTAGTTCATCGACTGAGACGTACTTGAACCGCGACTGATCTTCAAGTCCCTCGGCTTGGCTGCTGTTGAACGTGTGAAATCCCATACGGAACTAACAGAGGCGAAGGCGTTTATATTGGTGGATGCAGGTAATTTGGAGAGGGACAAATCCACGCCCTGTCTGTGTGACACAGGAGTCGGGGCCGTTTGGACTGTCCTCACGAGGCTCAGTCGGCAATCTGAAGAGGATGCCTTGCCACAGCGTATCTATGGCGACGATCGTACCACCGACCAGGCGGGAATGTGAACGGTGTGGCCGTGTGGACGTCTGGGACGACGAGCAGATGAACTGGACGATATCCGGGGAAGACGACGAAAAACGCGTCGGCCATCCCCAGTGTCTCCACGAGTGGGACATCAACGGCGAATACAACCCGTTCGATCCAGACGAATGAGCACCCTACGTGTCACTGCAGTCGAGCAGTCGTCAGACCGATAGATAGACCGCAGATCCGCGTGGTGCGGTGTCGTGAGAACGGTAACCGTGCTTGTGGGTCGTGCTACCACGAATCTCCAATCACTTAACCGTGCCGGGGGGCTACACGGTGTATGAGCAACGACTCACAGCGCAACAACTTGCGGATGCCCTCGAGTGATGAAGTATTTGCCGTCGTGACACGACACGAAGGCGGCAACCACGTTCGCCTCCAGTGTCAGGACGGCGAAACGCGAATGGGGCGAATCCCCGGGCGGATGAAATATCGGACCTGGATCAACGAGGGCGATGTCGTCATCGCGGAACCGTGGGACTGGCAGGACGAGAAAGCGAACGTCGAGTGGCGGTACGACGAACAGGACGCCCAGCAACTCCGGCAGGAAGGCCACATCGACTAATCTGACTGCAACTCTTCGACTAGTTGTTTGATCGCGGCGTGGTGTTTGCGAAGCAACTCGTTTTGTTTGTTGACCGCGGTTGTCAACTCCTCGAGTTGTTCGTCGATGCGCGCCAGATCGTCCCCAGCCGTACCTGCTGGCGATCCGTCCGGTTGGTTGGTAGCCTCGGCCCCCTCGACCGTGCTATCTTTAGCCGTTTCTGCGTCCGGCGATCGTTCCACTGACAGTGAATCGTCCGTTGAGTCCGCTTCGGCGTCAGCGATCGAAGGCGTCCCTGTGTCGGATGGGGCAGCTACATTGGTCACGTCGCGATCACCGGCCTCTTCAGATGTCAGATGTTGGTCCGGATCGATACTCTCGGTCTCAGCGTCTGACTCGGGGTGGCCACCGAGTGGGCGGATCTCGTCGTCCAGAAACGCCTCGTCCGACTGGCTGGTGCCTGTATTGCCCGTTTTATCCGAATCGTCCGCGTTCGATCGGAACTGTGCCTGTAGCTCGGACAGCGAAGTGACATCGAAAAAGTCAGTCAGCCCGCGCTCGAGAGCGCGTTCGACGAGTCGGGCGTCGTCGTTCGGCGTCTTGATCCGTTCGGGGTGGCCATTGATATGCAAGACGACTTCGGTCGCGACGCGAGCCTGTTCGAAGTCGACCCCAGTGAGGTCTTCGTAGGCGAACGCCTCGTATTCTCCATCCCAGACAGTGTTGCCGACGTACTTGACGATACGTCGGTCGGCGACCACGAGCGTGAGTTCGCTGAACCGAAACGCTTCGACGACGCTTTCGTCTGGATCGAGGATACCCTCGGCGCCGAGAATCCCCTCGAGTACGAGCGCAAGTGCATCACGCGTCGCGTCTGACGGGACCGTCAGTGACCGTTCGCCCTCGACGTACTCGAAGTGGAACTTCGTCTTCCGACGGCCTTCCGACAGCGTGAGCTGTTCGACTTCGTGAGGATATTCGGTTACGCGCTCGTCGCTGAGCAGACCGTCAGCACGATACAGTAACGTCCGGGTCGGCGTCAGACAGAGCAGGTCCTCATCACCCAGCGCAAGCCCGGCCCGCACGTCCTCCTCGCCGAGGTGTTCGCTGATCAGTTCCGGCAGTTCCATACCGCGTGTGTGACTTTCCCGGGGCATAAATCCGCGGGGTGTGCCAACTGGCCCCGCAGCCCTCAGGCGAAACAGATGAGAAGCTTAAAGAGCACCACCCCGCTATCACCTGGTGCGCCCGGGTGGCTTAGCTGGACATAGCGCCGCACTCATAGGGTTTCACTCTGAACGCGGCACCCATCCCGGCATGCCCGTCGAGGCGCTGTCGAGCCTCGGACCTGGGTTATGCGGAGATCGAGGGTTCGGAGCCCTCCCCGGGCATTTTCATTTCCGTCACTCGCTCCGTCGAGTGACGACTCCGAAAATGCCGTGAGAGGTCGGAGAACCCTATGAGGGTCTCGCCGAACGCCAGTGAGGCGAGAGCAGGAAAATCCCCGATTTTCCGTGGTTCGGAGCCCTCCCCGGGCATTCTACTACACATTGTCATACCCAACAGCCACGGGTGTGGTCACGTGGGTGTCTTTAGCTGCCCCCGTCATACGGGAAGCACCGCGTTCACTGCCCGTCCGAGATAGAACGCGAGCAACGCGGCCGCGCCGCCGAGTGCGAGCAAACCGTAATTCCCGAGTGTGTTGTCGGCTCGACACACGTCGTAGGTGATGTGCGGGCCGTCGTCGCCGAGCGGCTTGATACCCATCGGTGTCAGAGCGTCCGCCCCGATATGTGCCAGGATCGCCACTGCGCCGGTCGTTCCACTGAATACTGCCCCCCCGACGACGACCAGCGGGTTCACGCCCGGGCTCGATACTGACGCCCCAATCCCCGCACCGAGCAGGGCCGTTCCGATCGCGACCACAGCTGCGAAATGAACCGTATGCGTTATGCCACGGTGGGCGACCCCCGGGATTCGTTGGTCCCAGTCGGGCACCATCGACAGCGCTACTGCGAGCACCGCACCGCCGACGGCGGCGGCCGGGAACCCGAGTGCGATCACGACGAATCCCAGCGGTGCGTAGGCCAGCAGCGACGCCCCATAATGGCCTTCCCTGTGCATAGCTACAGTGTCCGAATCCGGTTATCGCCCGTGAGGACGGTACTCGTCGAGGTGCGACTGTGGTGGTCCCCGTGGGCCTCGTGACCTGCAGGCGTTCCCGCGTTGAGACCTCTGACTGGACTCCGGTTCGAACGACGAGAGTCGTCGGAATCGCACCCGGTTCCCTGGAGCATACGCTCGCTGTTTGTAGCCCGTCCGAAGAATGCTTTGGGTAACTGGAGATCCCGTCGGTTCGTTTCGGCCCGCAAGCGGCACAGAGCCGCAGCTATTTCCGAGCGCGCCTCGGAGAACGGATTATGAGCGGTGACCGATTTACGGACGGTCCACCAACTGAGTCGAGTGCGCTGAGCGCGGAGATCATGGCAGTCCTCGCCGCGGGGGTCGGAATTGTCGGATCGTTCGTCTATGCGGCCCTGTTCGCACCGATCGCGATCGCTTTGGGATATCTGGCGATCCGAAAGCCGACATCAAACCGCTGGCCCGCGTGGGTCGGCTGGATCACAGCCGCTGTCAGTACACTCAATCTCGTCGCCTGGCTGTTTATATTCACACCTAGCGCCACCTAATGACTGCAGAAGAACCGTATGTATGTGCTATGGGACTGATCGGCCATAACACGAGGACGAACAGACACAGATGACAGGCGACGACACGACGATCAAAGCCGAGGAATCGAGTGCCGTTGAGACGCTCAGGCGGTTTTTCGCCCTTCGCCGAGACGTGCTGGTGCTATCGCTGGCGATGTTCGCGTTCAGTCTGGCCTTCCAGATGACCAATCGGTTCCTCCCGGACTACATCATCGCACTGGGGGGATCGGAGTTTCTCGTCGGTGTCTTCGGAACATTCGGCAATATCATCGCGGCCGTCTATCCCTATCCCGGCGGCGCACTGTCCGACCGGATCGGCTCACGGTACGCGCTGACGCTGTTCGGTGCGCTCTCGACTGTGGGCTTTCTGCTGTGGCTGCTCGCGCCGGGTCTCGGAACGATCGGTATCGTTGGCGTCGCGATCCAACCGTGGGTGTGGATCTTCGTCGGACTACTGTTCGCGCAGGCCTGGAAGTCCTTCGGGCTCGGGGCGACGTTCGCCGTCGTCAAGCAGGCGACCGAGCCCTCGCGACTGGCCGCCGGGTTCGCCTCGACGGAAATCTTCCGACGGTCGGCCTTCTTCCTCGGTCCGGTCCTCGCCGGGTTGCTGATCAGTCTGCATCCGGATTTCACGGTGAGCTTCCGATACGTACTCGCGGTCGGAGTCGTTGCCGGGATCCTCGGGACGGTCGTCCAGCACGTCCTCTACGACGCCAGCGACACGATTGGCGGCTCCTTCGAGGGACTCGCCCAGGTCCGTCAGGACCTTCGAGAGATGCCGGAGCCCCTGCGGCCGCTCCTGATCGGCGATACCCTCGTCCGATTTGCCAACGGGATGGTCTACGTCTACTTTA
>JBEQBN010000078.1:0-6063 GCA_041639775.1 Halapricum sp. | reverse complement strand
CACTGGTGTCGTCGATCCCGTATCCCTCGAGGACGGACTCCGCGTCGCCGAGATCTATCCCCGCCTCGATCTCGCCGGCGAGCGAATCGAGTACGCCGGGGCGGACGAGCGTCCGGCCGACCCGCTCGTGCTCGGGGAAATATTTGGCCTCGATCGCGTCCTCGCTGACCCCGTGTGTCTCGGCGACGGCGGCGAGCGTCGTCACGTCCTCCTCAGGGACGAGTTCTGCGGGGAGATCGGCCGCGCTTTCGGCAACCAACTCCGCCTCGTAGGGCCGCAGTGCGTTTCGGACGTCTTTTACCCGAACCGCCTCCGAGTAGGCGATTGCGCGGTGATCGCGCGCCTCGACCTCCGCGTTTGCGTCACCGGTTTCGGTCAACTGGTCGATGTCCTCGATTTCACCGACCCCGAGTGAGCTCTCAACGGCGACCAGCAGTTCGACGTCCTCCAGCTCCGCCAGGCGATCGAGCTTCTTTGTGACGTATTCCGGCGTCCAAAAGCCCATAATCTCGAAGTACACCCGGAAGTCGGCGTGCCGGTAATCGAAGGCGAAATCCGGGATGACGACGTGTGCGCCCGCGGCGAGCGGCTCGGGCTCGCGAACGAGATCCCAATCGAGATCTAGCGCTTCGAACCTAGCCGCGAAGTCGGCTTCGACGCCGCTGTCGAAGGTGACCTCGGTGACTGGCTCGTGGTCCGGGACCGTCACGTCACCGTCGGTAAGGACGAGCCGACGGTCGGTGCCGTCGTCGTCGATCGTCGCGACCAGGCGCCACTCGGCGGTTTTCGCGACGCTACGGAGCAGGCGGGCGAAGCGGGTACCGTAGCGACGGGTTCGCCTGAAGAGCGCGGTCGGGCCGGTCACGACGACCTCTCGGCCGTCGCCGGTTCGCTCGATTTCGTACATCAGTCCCAGGCGCTTGACGGCCGAGATCACGGCCTTCGGATCGTCGCTCGTGATCCGGACCTCGGTCGCGTCGAACAGTGCGGTCTGAGCCAGCGAGAGGTCGTACTGGCGACACAGTGAGTCAGGGTCGTACCGCGTCGTGACCTTCGTCAGGACCTGCCTGTCTTCGAGATCGGCGTACAGCGACGCTTCGACGTCGTCCGGATCGACTGCGAGGCGCTCGGCTGCCCGCGAGAGCGCGCGTTCGCGATCGCGCTCGGTGACGACGCCGACGCGCTCGGCTGCCTCGAACGTGGCCCGACGAGTACGGTCCGGCGCCAGCGGTGCCCGCGTCTCGAACGTCGCCTCGCGATCCAGGAGTTTGGCGAACCCACGGACGAGCTTGAAGTGGGGTGCGTCGCGTTCGAGGTCGGTCAGCGCCCCGTCGAGTTGCTCGCGCGGTTCCCCGACGTGGCCCTGATAGGTCCCGATGACGCGGGCCGCGAGATCGCGGTGGTCCTCTCCGACGAACTGGGGATGGTAGCCACCACCGGCCCGGGAGACGCGGAGCAACTCTTTCGTGAGCACACTCGAGGTTCGGACAGCCATACCCATAAGCGATGCCAAGGCACTTGACGGTCGCCGGTAACTGACCGACTATGGGAAAGACCAGGCGTGCAATACTGGTCGGGCTTGCTGGCGTCGTCGCCGGTGGCTGTCTGTCCCGTGAACCGGACCCGCCACCGCGAACGACCGTCACCGAACAGACGCCACCGAAGACAGACGGCTTCGACACGGCGACGCCCACGCCGACCGTCGCCGGCCGACAGATCAGCCGCGGGCCGGACGGTGACGTCCGAATCGACGCGACGATTCAAAACGACGCTCCGTCAGCGTTTGAAGGGTACTTGCTGGCGGAACTCGACTTCCAGGAACGGACTGTTCGCGCCCAGACTCGCTTCGAGGTCGAACCGTTTAGCGAGCGGACAGTCTCATTGACCGCTCCGATTGACTACGAGGCGTTCAACGCCGACTCAACCCTCCGGCTGTCCGTCAGGACTGTCTCTCTCATCGACAACCGCGTGACGGCCCTCCAGTCGTGTGGGTCCTGTCGCGTGCGGTCGGATCGCGACCCACAGTGATATGTATTTGGAGGGTAAATAACTCGCAGAGAGCTGATGTCAGACCCCGACGCACCCGTCGTGCTCATCGTCGAAGACGAACCGGACGTCGCCGAGACGTATAATCTCTGGTTACAGGACGGATACGAGGTCCGCGTTGCCCAGAACGGCGACGAAGCTCTTGATATGCTTGATGAGGACGTCGATGTAGTTCTACTTGATCGTATGATGCCCGGGCTGTCCGGCGATGAGGTCCTCTCGCGGATTCGTGAGAGTGGCTACGATTGCCGGGTCGCGATGGTGACAGCGGTCGAGCCGGACTTCGACATTCTGGAGATGGGTTTCGATTCGTATCTCACAAAGCCGATCCGCAGCGACCAACTCCACGAGACAGTCACGAACCTACTCGAACGGTCGACCTACGACGGACTGCTACAGGACTATTACTCGCTGGTCGAAAAGCAGGCGACGCTGGAGGCGACAAAGAGCAGCGCCGAACTCGCCGAAAGCGACGACTACGAAGCGTTAACCGAGCGAATCGACGAACTACAGGACGATCTGTCACAGACGTTGGGAGGCATTGAGGACGACGAGGATTTCATCGCGACGCTGAGGGGGCTTGACAATGGCGACGAATACTGACAAAACCGGGACAATGTACGATCTCACTAACGTGCTTGATGTAGACGCACTGTCCGCGGTCAAGCCTGGGTCTACGATTCTCATTTCGGGGCCGGCTATGACTGGGAAAGAAGCACTCGCATACGACATACTCGCGGACGGCGTCGGACAGAACGAGGGGTCTGTGATCGTTTCGACGGGTGACCGCGCCGACAGCGTCGTCGCTGAATTTAGCGAGCGGGTTAGCCAGGAGTCGTTCCCGTTGGGCGTGATCGACTGTGTCTCTGATGCGTCCGGCGGCGAGACGACCGACAGCGGTGTCTATATGCATCACGTCTCCTCTCCGGGCGACCTGACTGGTATCGGGATCGGGATCACGAAGGCCCTCGAAGGACTCCACGAGACCGGCGTCGAGAACGGCCGCCTCGCACTTTCGTCGCTGTCGACGATGCTGACCTACACCGACCGCAAAACAGTCTTCAAGTTCTGTCACGTCCTTTCCTCCCGACTGGACGGGGCTGGGTATCTCGGAGTGTTCACGATCGACTCGGGTGCACACGACGACCAGACGCTACAGGTCATCAAGCAAGCGTTCGACGGGATGATCGAGATCCGCGAACGAGACGGCACCCGCCAGGCGCGGGTCGTCGGCCTGACCTCTTCGCCCTCCGATTGGCAGACTCTAGAGTGACTGGCGATACCCCGGTTCGCCTGGTCGACGACCTACCCGAAATGCAACTGGGACCGGTGGCCGACGGCTGGCGGGCAGACGTTGTTTTCGATGTCTGAGACGAAAGGGTATGCGGTTCTCGGATGCACAGCACGGGCCTCCGCACGCGATATGTTCCGACAGTATCAAGCCTGTTCGGTGGTCCGGTCGTAGGCGGCTTCGACCCGGTCGATAACCCGGTGAACCGGGACGGTGATGCCCATCTGCCGGACGAGGAGTGCGATCGGCAGTGTGACGAGGCCGACCAGTACGGTCAGTTGGTACAGTGCGAACAGCGTAGCGCGGTACAGCCGTGATTCCATCGGTTTGTCCTCGCTCAGACGTGGGCCGTTCTCAGTATATAACTGTTTCCGATAGAAATATTATAGTTTAACAGATGATGATAGATTACAGTGCCGCAGTACTGCGATTCAGGTATAGTTGGTCTATACTCAACTAGATGTGATTTTCTCCGGTGCAACGGGTAATCGAACGGTTGGCGACTGGCGACGTAGTCATAAGTTATAGCCATTATCGGGATGACGTGCGCACCGGGAGTCGTGGCGAATCATAAAACACCAAGAGGCTCGGGCCGGAAGGGACGGATATGAATTACCTCGTCGCAATGGAAGCAGCTTGGTTGGTGCGAGACGTCGAAGACATCGACGACGCGATCGGTGTGGCGGTCAGCGAAGCAGGGAAGCGATTGAACGACCAGGAGATGGATTACGTGGAAGTCGAGGTCGGTGCGACGGGCTGTCCGGCCTGTGGCGAGCCGTTTGACTCGGCGTTCATCGCCGCTGACACGGCCCTGGTCGGTCTCGTGCTGGAAATGAAAGTGTTCAACGCCGAGAGCCAGGAACACGCCCAGCGAATCGCCAAAAGTGAAGTCGGCGGTGCACTCCGGGACGTCCCACTGAAAGTCATCGAAACCGTCGAGTTCGAAGACGACGAAGCGGAAACCGAAGCCTGACGGCCGCTTGTGGACGGGCGTCGACGACTGCCGGTACCTTTTTGTATTACCTCTGGTTATACAGTCGTATGAAACTGCCAACGCCGGAGGACCTGCGCGAACGGCGGACGGAGCTCGATCTCACCCAGAGCGAGCTCGCTGAGCGTGCTGAGGTGTCCCAGCCGCTGATTGCCCGGATCGAGGGCGGGGATGTCGATCCACGGCTCTCGACGCTACGGCGGATCGTTAACGCGCTAGAGGAGGCAGAGGGGAGTATTCTCCGCGCGGCTGATCTGATGAACGAAGCAGTCGTCAGCGTCGCGCCGGACGATTCAGTTCACCACGCCAAGGACGTTATGGACGAGAAAGGCTACTCGCAGGTGCCGGTGATTCGGGACGGGTCGCCGATTGGGCTGATCGGCAACACCGACATTCGCCAACGCTCCGAGGAGAACGTCGGTGACCTCCCGGTCGCGGAGGTTATGCACGAGTCGATCGCACAGGTCGAACCCGACGCCACAGTCGACGAGATCGACACCTATCTCGATCACAAAGACGCTGTCCTCGTCGTCGAAAGCGGCCAGACGAGGGGAATCATCACTGACGCCGACATCGCCGCGCACGTCTCCTAGTCCTGACAACAGCTCCCGGTCTGCTCGCCGAACTCCACTGCGAGCGGCTGGGAAATCAAGTCATCGAGTTCCTGGAGCCGGTTTTCCAGCGCAGCCTGCTTTCGGAGATACGTCTTCATTACGGGTAACGCGTGGAGACGGCGTTTGGCGTCTGTCAGCGCTTGCTTATCGCCGTCTTCGGCCTGGTTTGTCTGTCGTGCGACCAGATACTCCTCGCGTACCTGTTCGAACTCCTCAATCCGTTCTTGAGCCTGTTGATCAGATTCGACCGCTGCTTTGGCGTCGAGATACGCCTGGTATTCCGGCAAGTCGGTGATCGCGTCGCCGAGTGCCCTCGCAAGTCGGTCGGCGTCCGTGTCAGTCGTTGGCGTCTCGGTATCGATACTCATACCTCAACCCTACAGTCGTGGTGGTTTGAACGTCCTGAAACCCACCGTCGGTTGCTGATACCCGTGCATCGCGTAGCTGGGATTGTATTCTGGGCGCTAATCATCACGAAAATACAACATAGACTGCGTTGAGCGATAGCGTGAGTTTAATCGGTCTCGGGTCGTAGCCAATCTGTATGGGAACTAGCGACCGGGTTGAGCCAGGGGTTCCACGACCGGACCCCGCGAGTGATGACCGGGCGAACTACGAGTACACCGCCGGCGAGGTAGAGCGGCCGGGGCTCGTGTCGGATCTGCGTTCGCGCGTCTCGGGGGACGTTCGCTTCGACGAGTATACGCGCCAGCTCTATGCGACTGACGCCAGCGCCTACGAAGTGACGCCGATCGGCGTCGTCTTCCCGACCGACACCGACGACGTCGCCGCTGTCACGGAGTACTGCGCCCAGCGGGACATCCCCGTTCTGCCCCGGGGTGGCGGAACGAGCCTCGCGGGACAGACCGTCAACGAGGCCGTCGTCCTCGATTTCTCGCGGTATATGACCGACATCGTCTCGGTCGATACCGACGCCGAGACCGCCCGAGTGGAGGCGGGGACCTATCTCGAAGATCTGAACGAACACCTCGCCGAGGACGGACTGAAGTTCGGCCCAGACCCGGCCTGGCGGGACAAGAGTGCCGTCGGCGGGGCGATCGGCAACAACTCCTCGGGATCGCACTCGCTTGTCTACGGGATGACTGCCGCCTACGTCGAGA
>JBEQBN010000077.1:0-6124 GCA_041639775.1 Halapricum sp. | reverse complement strand
CCAGGTCGATCTCCGGACGGATCCGCCGCAAGGCGTTCATCGCGGCCTCCTTGCTCAACTGTTCGAGGTCGGCACCGACGAACCCGTGGGTGTTCTCGGCGTAGTGGTCGAGATCGATCCCCTCGACGAGGGGCATTCCGCGGGTGTGGACCTGCAGGATCTCCTTGCGGCCGTCCCGGTCGGGGACGCCGATCTCGATCTCCCGGTCGAAACGACCGCCGCGGCGCAACGCGGGATCGATCGCGTCGACGCGGTTGGTCGCGCCGATGACGATCACGTCACCGCGTGCCTCGAGCCCGTCCATCAGGCTCAGCAGCTGGGCGACCACGCGGCGCTCGACGTCACCGGAGGTCTCGCCGCGCTTGGGCGCGATCGAATCGAGTTCGTCGATGAAGACGATCGCCGGCGCGTTCTCCTCGGCCTCGTCGAAGATCTCCCGGAGCTGTTCTTCGCTCTCGCCGTAGAACTTCGACATAATCTCCGGTCCCGAGATCGTCGTGAAGTAGGCGTCGATCTCGTTGGCGACGGCCTTGGCCATCAGCGTCTTGCCTGTCCCCGGTGGACCGTGCAATAGGACGCCCTTCGGCGGTTCGATACCTAGCTGCTGGAACAGTTCGGGGTGGCGCATCGGGAGTTCGATCATCTCCCGGACCTGTTCGAGTTCGTCGTCCAGCCCGCCGATATCCTCGTAGGTGACGTTTGGCGTCTCGCGTTCGTCTTGGGCAGTTCCCTCGGTGATCTGCTCGGCGGGCTGTTCGCTGATCTCGATCTCGGTCTGATCGGTCACGACGACCGTCCCCTCGGGGTCGGTCTCGGCGATCTTCAGCGGGATCTTCTGGCCGCCGACGTTCGAGATCGGGCCCAGGCCCAGCGAGAACGGAACCGTCTGGCCCTGCGTGATCGCCTGTCCGCTGAGTTTGTTGCGGACGTGCGGGCCGATGTTCCCACGCACCCGGAGGTTCTGCGGAAGTGCGACCGTGATCGACCGGGCGGGCTTGACGTCCGCCTTCTCTACTTCGACCGCGTCGTCGATCCCGACGTTGGCCTCTTGGCGGAGCCGTCCGTCGATCCGGATGACACCCTCGCCGCTGTCCTCGGGATAGCCCGGCCAGACGCGCGCGACGGCGCGCCCGCCCTGGCGCCCCTCGAGGACGATGTAATCGCCGTTCTCCAGGTCGAGTTCGTCCATCGCGACCCGATCGATCGCGGCCAGCCCCCGACCCGCATCTTTCTGCTTGAGTGGTTTGACAGTGAGTTTCATCGCTCCACCTCGACAGTGAGAACGCCATTTCTGATAAACGCTCGTGCATCCTCACCCTCGGGAAGTGCCAGATCGTACTGCTCGGGTTCAGCGACGACGATGACGGTATCGCCGACAATCTCGGCAGTGGCTTCAGTCGGCCCCAAATCGGCCGCCAACACCACACTGTCTTCATACTCATAGCGGCTCACCGGCACGTCTTCGTCTAACCGTTGGGTTGCGGTCATACTAACTCCAAGTTAGCAGTACTTCTATATAAATCTTTTCCAGATGTAATGGGGTACGGGGTGGTGTTGAGACACTTCCGACTGAATTGCGGTTCACATCTCAGCAGGTACGAGCGTCGCTAGTGTAGGTCGTCGATATCGTCTTCGTAGTAACTGTGGTCGTCGGCCGGGAACTCGCCGGATTCGACGGCGTCGACGTAGGACCTGACGGCCGAATCAATCTCACCGCGGACGTCTCCGAACGCCTTCGAGAAGGGTGCGACCGATTCGGAGAGGCCGATCACCTCGTCGACGGTCAGCACCTGGCCGTCACAGTCGGGGCCGGCTCCGATACCGATTGTGGGAATCGAGATCGCTTCGGTCACCTGCCGGGCGACGTTTGCTGGCACGTGTTCGAGTACCAGCGAGAACGCCCCTGCACGCTCGTGTTTGTGGGCCAAATCGAGAATCTGTTTGGCGGCGGACTCCTCAGTGCCCTGCCGGAACAGGCCTGTCTCGTTTTCGCGTTGGGGAGTCAGTCCGAGATGGGCCTGTACCGGAATACCGAGTTGCGTGAGTCGCCTGGTGAGCTCGATCGTGTGTGGGCCGGACTCGATTTTGACCGCGTCGGCATCGGCTTCTTTGAGCATCCGTCCAGCGTGTTCGACCGCATCGTCGGGGTCGGCACCGAACGAGAGAAACGGCATATCGGCAATGACCATCGCCTCGTCGCTCGCTCGTGCGACTGCAGCCGTATGGCTCGCGATCTGGTCGACGGTGACGGGGATCGTCGAATCGTAACCGAGCCGGAGGTTCCCGACCGAATCGCCGACCAGTAACATCTCGACTCCCGCCGCTTCGAGAATGGCTGCTGTCGGCGCGTCATAGGCCGTCAACATCGTCAGCGGTTCGTCGTCGCCCTTCCGTTCCCGGATGTCCTTCGCGCGCATACACAGACTGTTCGACCGGGGGAAAGAAAAACCCAGCCGGCTTGCCAGAATCGAAACGGATTCGCGTCCTGAGGACGGACCGACGGCTATGCCTGCTCGCGTTGAGACGACAGACCCCGACGGCGTCGACTATGGCTGGGTTATGCAGGTTACCTTTGTCGTGACGATCGCCGTCGGCGCGCCGGTCGTCGCAGTCGCTTCGGCGTTCGTCGAACTCGCGTCGTGGGGGGCACGCGCCGCCTTCGCGTTGCGGGTCGGCGCTCTCGTCTGGTTTCTGACCGCGACTGCCGTGTACGTGTACGCGCGCCGTCAGTCGAGCCGATCTGAGACCGACTGAAAGTCCACGCCGGCCCGTCGTGCCGTCTCGGCGTCCGACGCCGAGTCCCCGACGAACAAGGATCGATCCGGAGACGCGTCCAGGGACGCGAGCGCGGCCCGCAACGGCTGTGGATCTGGTTTCGATCCCTCGACCGTGTCGCGACCGACCAGTACGTCGACGGCGCTGTCGAGACCGTGGACTTCGAGCGCGATCCGACACGCCGATTCGGCGTTCAGCGAAACGACGCCGATCGCCTCCTCGCGTGGTAGTTCCGCCGCCAGCGGGAGACGCGTCGACGTTCGGGCACCCTCCCGTTCGAACTCCGCGACCCGCTGTTCGACGGCGGGATACTGTTCGGCTTCTTTGGCACGGTCGAACAGCTCCCACAGCGTCGCGCCGTCGGTATCGACGTCGCGGGCTTGGAGGACCGCAGCGACCTCCTGACGGACTTGTCCCCAGTCGACGTCTAGTTCCACCAGCGTCCCATCGAGATCGTAGACGATTGCCTCGTACGCGTCGCTCACGTGTACGCTTTCGATCGGTATCGCCTAATGCACTTCGCCTGTCCTGGTGTGTGATGGGGTCGCTTTTGATGAGAAATCAGTCAGGTGTCGGACAGTACGATGTCGAGTCGATCCTCTAAGGCGGTGATGACGGAGCCGCCGATGCCGGCCTGGGTCGCACGAGCCTGTTCGACCGCGAGTAGTTCCGATTCGTCGATACCGAGATCGTCGGCCAACTCCTCGCGTTGCAGACCCGCGTCCTGTCGCGCCTCGGTCACACGCCGTCCGTAATCGGAGACGAGGTATGGGAGCTGATCGTCGTCGTAGTCCGCACCGTCCTCCCAGTGTGATGCGTCGGCTTGCTGGGCGTCGTGGATCCGTGCCGCGTTCTGGGCGGCCCGCTTTTTTCGGTCGGTATCCGTCCTTTCGGAGTCGGTCCCGCTTGTGGTGCCTTTCGCGTCGTCGCGGTGCTGGGCGCAGCTCGAACACACCTGGAGTTGTGCGCCAGCGATGTTGACCGTCTCGAGCGAGGCGTCGGTCGCACCGCAGAGCTCGCAGCTCCCGCCGGTGTCGCCGGAACCACCGCCGGTCGAGTATTTTGCCATACGTCCGTATTATGGATTGGTCGTCTTGAAACAACCGTTTTGAATTCCGTCTCGACCGGAGGCGACACGTCACTGACTCCCGGAGGCGGACCGAACCGACAGTCATTTTACTCCCCCTCAGAAATACACGGATGCAGAATCTCACAGCGTGCGTGGGTAGCCAAGCCAGGCCAACGGCGCAGCGTTGAGGGCGCTGTCCCGTAGGGGTCCGCCGGTTCGAATCCGGTCCCACGCATTTTTGTCACGAACAAACCGTGAGTGACAAAATCGTGATGAGGATTCGAACCCAACGAGGAACGCGCAGCGACCATGGGGAGCGAGCATTTCTCGGTCCGGTTCGAATCCGGTCCCACGCATTCCTATCGCTCGCAAACTCGCGAGCGACTGTAATCGTCAGCCGATTCGAACCCCGGGAGTCGCGCGGAGTGAGCGAAGCGAACGAGCACGTCTGCATTCGGTTCGAATCCGGTCCCACGCATTTTTGTCACGAACAAATCGTGAGTGACAAAATCGTGATGAGGATTCGAGCCCCACGAGGAACGCACAGCGAACATACCAAGAGCGTGCCGCTTTTCGAACTCAGGACAGCCTACTCCTCGTTGCGAAGGTAGTGAAAGACGTATGTCTGTGCGTACCCAGCGTATTCACCGCCCAGACGCTGTCGGATCGCCCGGGAGGTTTCGGCGTAGTTGCCCCGGTCACAGTCGGGGTAGTACTCCTCTATCGTCGTCCGGATCCAAGTGTCCAGCGGGACCGCTTCCAGAAAATCGAGCGCGAACAGGAGGACGCAATCGGCGACTTTCTCACCGACGCCGACGAACTGTGTCAGGTACTCCCGGGCGTCTTCGTAGGGCTGGTCGCGTGCTGACTCGGGATGGGCCGCTCCAGTGGCGACCATCTCCGCGGTCCGCTGGACGTACGGAGCGCGGTAGCCGAGTCCGAGATCGCGCAACTGCGACTCCGTGGCGGCCGCGAGCTGCTCCGGAGTCGGGAAGACTGGATACGAGCGCCCGTCGACAGTCACCGTCTCGCCGAACGTCTCGGCCAGTGCGACCTGCATCCCGTGGATCCGCGAGACGCGCATCTGTGCCGAACAGATAAACGAGATCAGCGTGCCGAAGGGTGGATCACGAACCAGACGCAACCCCCAGTATCGGTCGTAGGCGCGTTCGAGTAACTCGTCGTCGGGCGTCGCCGCGCGGATCGCCGGCAGGTCGTCCTCAAGCCGGAGCAGCGATCGCACGATCCACTCGGCGTCGGTCGTCGACTCCCAGTCGAGGTGGCCGTCGTCCTGGCGGACGCGAACGACGACCGGGTCGCCGGCGTCAAGACGGATCGATCCGTCGTCGATCCGGACTACTGTCTCATACCAGACATTACCGCCGCGCTGCTCGTCGCCGTCATACATCCTCCCATCTGGCCGTCGCCAGAGATACGATTGCCCGCTCTCGATAGTTGCCTGCAGATCGAGCCCGCCAGCTAGTTCAGCTACATCGATCCGTCCAGTGTTCATTCGGTCACATTCAGGCGGCCAGTCGCTTTTCGGTTATGGTTCTTTCGTGACGTACTCGCAAACGCGTGTTACACGCTTTAGCAACGCCGAAGCAGACACAGCAATGACTTGTCCCCTTCTCACTGAAACAGCTAGACGTGCTCTTTCGGCATCAGGTCTCGGAACGCCTGGGAGTCTATCCACTCACAAAGCTGGACTAGCTGGGCCGTAGCTTCGGTAAACAGTTCCTCGCCTTTCTGGGCTGTCGCGTCGGTCTGGTCACCGAACACGCCGTTGTCCGAGTTGTCGACTGCATCATAGAAGGTCCGAGCGCCGAACTTCGTCGTCTCGGCGGCTTCGATGTCCGGCACACCCCCGTCTCTGGCGTCTTCGAGGCGATCCTCGTGAACGAGATCGGATTCGAGATACTGTATCAGTGCGGTCTCCTTGGGACCGCCGTGCGGGCCGTTCTGCTCAAAGGCTTCGTCGACCAGCTCAGGGATGCTCTCGTCCCACATCCACTCAACGGCGAAGGCGACCTCGTCTTCGTGGAGTCGTCGTCCGACTTCCCGGAGATGTTCGACGTTGCCGCCGTGGGCGTTCACGTAGACGATCCGGTCGATACCGTGAGACGCGAGATTTCGAGAGAAGCTTTCGACGTAGTCCCGGAACGCCGGTGGATCGACCCACATCGTCCCGGGGAACTGACGATGGTGAGGACTGACGCCGACGTTGATTGTTGGAGTACAGAGGTATCCGGTCCGGGACGCGGCCTCGCGGGCGAATCC